>JASMAE010000400.1 GCA_030754475.1 Rhodospirillales bacterium | reverse complement strand
TGGCGGCGATGCTAGCCGCCAATGGTTTCGGGAGGATTAACGGGAAACGCGCCCCTTCAGCCGGCGTCGTCCTTGCGGAAGGGCGAATGGCGGCCGCGCGCGCCCATTTCGTAGCGCACCGAGTCGCGCTCTTCGTCGAGGAACCGCGAGACGGCGCTCTCGAATGCGGGATCGGCGATCCAGTGGGCGCTGTAAGTTTGGCGCGGCAGATAACCGCGCTGGATCTTGTGCGGGCCCTGGGCGCCGGCCTCGACCCACTTGAGGCTGCGCTCGATGGCGAAGTCGATCGCGCGGTAGTAGCACGCCTCGAAGTGCAGGAACTTGTACGGCTCCGCACAGCCCCAATAGCGGCCATAGAGGGTATCGGCGCCGAGCAGATTCAGCGCGCCGCCGACCCACTCTCCGTCGGCTTCCGCAAGCACGAGAACGACCCGTTCGGGCATCGAGTCGTGCAGGCGGTGAAAGAACTCGCGGTTCAGATACGCGTGTCCCCACTTGCGGTCCGAGGTGTCGCGGTAAAATTGGTAGAAGGCTTCCCAGTGGCGCGGTTTGATATCATCGCCGTTCAGCGTATGCATGACGATGCCCTGATCGAGGACCGCCCGGCGCTCGCGCCGGAGCACCTTGCGCTTGCGCGACTGAAGCTCGCCGAGGAACTCGTCGAACGAGTCGTAGCCCTTATTCTCCCAATGGTACTGCTGACCGAGCCGCTGCAGCATGCCGGCCGCGGCCATGCGTTCCCACTCCTCGTGCGTCGGGTAGGTGACGTGCACCGACGAGACGTCCAGCCGTTTCGCCAGCTGGATCATGCCGGCGATGAGAACGTCGCCCAGCTCGGCGTGCGCGCCGGGCCTGACGAGCAAGCGGCGGCCGGTCGCGGGCGTGAACGGCACCGCCGCCTGGAGCTTGGGGTAGTATCGCCCGCCCGCGCGTTCGTAGGCGTCCGCCCAACCCCAATCGAACACGTACTCGCCGTAGGAGTGGTCCTTGAGATAGAGCGGCGCGCAGGCGACGAGGGCGCCCGCTTCGTCGTCGACCGTGAGGTGCTGGGCGAGCCAGCCGCTCTGTTCCGAGGCCGAGCCGCTGTCTTCGAGGGCGGTGAGGAATGCGTGGCTGGTAAAAGGATCGCCGGGTCCCGCACAGCGGTCCCACTGGTCCGCCGGCACATCGTGGATCGAGCGCAGGACCTTGATCGTCGTCGGTTCGCGGCCGTCGGGCATGGCGCTACAAATGGCGCGAATCACCGGCTGGGGCAAGGGCGCCGGAACTCTTCCTCCCGCTCGCGAAGGCGCGTTCTGTGGATAACAACCCTTGCCTATGGTAAGTTTTTTGGAATAGCGAGCCCAGCTTGCGCGCGATCGCGGCATGGCTGTGCCGGAAGTGTCTCTTTTCCGGTGGCGGTTCGCGAGGCGGGATCCAACGGGGACGCCATGGCGCGCGACGACGGCGAGGTCTTCTTCGAAGTCCATGTCATGCACGCCGGGCGCTGGGAGATCCACAGCCGCTACCCGGCGGACAAACAGGCCCTGGCCGCCGCCGACGCCAGGGTGCTCGGCAAGATATCCACGTACGCCGGCGTCAAGGCCGTCAAGGAGACGTACGACGCGGCGGCCGGCACCGCCAAGGAGAGCGTGGTCTTCATGAGCGAGCGGCTGAAGGGGAAGGGGGGCGCCGGTACGTCGCCCGCGTCCTCCAACCGGCCGCCCGCCGCGAAGGCGCCCGCGCGCGATAAGGGGCGGGCGGCCACGCGCAATGCCTCGGCGATCGTCTGGTCCGCGTGCGGTGTGGCTGCGGCGCCTTTGTCCGCGTTTCCCGACAAGACGTAGGCGAGCGGCGCGATCACCACCACCGTGGCCGCCAGGATCACCAGCGCAGTGTCCCAACCGTAGGCGGCGATGAAGGCTTGGCCGAGGGGTGGAAAAACCACCTGGCCGACCGAGCCGGCGGCGGTACCGAGTCCGAGCGCGAACGAGCGGCGGTGCGGCCCGACGACCCTCGCCATGGTGGCGAGTGCGATCGAGAACGCGGTGAACGCAAGGCCGAGGCCGGTGAGGATGCCACCCAAGAGATGCAAGGCCATGGCAGTCCCGGCCACGACCATGCCCGCGGTTCCGAGCGCATACAGGACCGCGCCGCCAGCGAGCACGCGGGCGGGGCCGTACTTGTCCGCAAGCGCGCTTGCGAACGGGACGCCCAGGCCCCAAAGCAGGTTCTGGACGGCCATGGCGAACGCAAAGGTCTCGCGGTCCCAGCCCCGATCCAATGTCATGGGCGCCAGGAACAACCCGAAGCTCGAGCGCACCCCGAAACCCACCATCGCGATCAGGCACGCGGCGAGGACGACGGCGGCGGGGGTCCGCCATGCGAATTGCGCCGATCCGGGGCCGAGGACCGTCATGCGCTCGTTATCGCCGGATCCTGATACCATGGCGGTTTCAGAAATGGGGTTCGCATCGCCTCAACCGGGGGGAATTCGTCATGGTTCTCGAAGGATCGTGTCACTGTGGGGCCGTCACGTTCTCGCTTCGCTCGGCGACGCCCCATCCGTATATGGCTTGCTATTGCTCCATCTGCCGCAAGACTGCGGGCGGCGGCGGGTTCGCCGTCAACATCATGGGCGAGGCCGACACCCTGGACGTGCGGGGCCAAGACGCGGTCTCGGTGTATCGCGCGCGGCGTGCGCGCGAAAGCGGCGGCTCGGACGACGGCCTGAGCCCCGCGCGGCGCCACTTCTGCGTCCGATGCGGAAGCGCGTTGTGGGTCTTCGACCCGCGCTGGCCCGAACTCGTCCATCCCTTCGCTTCCGCCATCGACACGCCGCTGCCGCGCCCTCCGGAACGGGTCCATTGCATGGCCGGATCAGCGGCCGCGTGGGTCGAGGTGCCGGCGGGCGAGGGACATTCGGTGTTCGACGAATATCCAAACGAATCCGTCGAAGACTGGCATCGGGCGAGGGGACTGACCACGGACTGAAGGCGTAGACGCTCAAGTCAGCACGGACGACGGCGTGGCGGCGTGGGCTTCGAGGCCACATCGAAGCTCGTCCGGCAACGCCAGCGAGCGGTGCTCGCCTAAGTTTGCATACACCGTTACCGTCTCGCCGGTGGCGAAGCAGGTTCCGTCCTTGAAGCATCCCTGGCCCAGGGTGTACGACGTGCGCCCGATTCGAACCACGGCTGTGCCCACCGCGACGACGCCGGGATAGTGGGCCTGGGCGTGGTAGTCCACGCTCATCCTGACGACGAGGAAGCCGACGCCGCGCTCAGTCTCGTGACGGCGGTAGAGCGACTCGCGGAACTCGACGCGCCCGGTCTCGCAATAGACGGCGGCGGCGAGGTTGTTGAGGTGGCCAAGCTCGTCTATGTCGGCGAACCGGGTCGTGACCTCGCTCCAGAACCGGTACGATTCGCGGCGCGTCAGATCGAGTGTCTCGGGTTCCGGCATCAGGAACGTCCCTGGGATGGCGCGAGCGATGCTGATAACACGCGCCGCACGCGCCTGCCTATCCCCGTGGCCCGCCTCGCGTCCGCCGATCCACCGAGCGCAACCGAGTTCGTCTTGGATCAGTTTGAAAGGTACAGGGGGCCAAGCGGTAGGATTGCGATTGGTTTGGAGGTTATCCGGGGAATGTCGGGTCAATGATTGATACGCTTTAACTTCTTTTGTCCGATAGGCGCGTTTGGCCTTCCCTGTGACATTGGCCTCGGGTGCTGATGGGCGATATTCGCTCAGTCAGGGAAAATCTGAAGGCCCTCTATGAGAACCAAAAACATGGATGAGAAAGTGGTGCCCCGCACCATGGGGCAGCAGCAGGGGCGCCGTTCGTGGGCCGAGCCCTGGAAGATCAAAATGGTCGAGCCCATCAGGATGGCCAACCGGGAAGAGCGCCTCGAAGCGGCCCGGCAAGCGGGCTACAACACCTTCCTGATGCGCTCCGAGGACGTCTATATCGACCTTCTCACCGACAGTGGCACCAACGCCATGAGCGACCGCCAGTGGGCCGGCATGCTGTATTCCTGGACGCTCGGGCCATCTACGATCATCTGCCCCAGGACAAATTCCCGGCCCAGACCCTGGCTGCGGACCTCTACGTGGAATCGGGGGTTCGGGCCATGGAGCGCGGCATTGTCAGCGCCGGCCGCGACCCCGACACCGGCGACCATCGGCGGCCCGAGCTGGAGCTGGTGCGACTCACCATCGCGCGGCGGATCTACACCCAGGCCCATATGGACGTCAACGCCGAGGCGGTGAAGGCGATCTATGACGACCGCAAGGGCGCCACCGGTCTGAGGATGGCCTACGAACCGGAGTACCTGCGCTTCTTCCAGGCCCGTTTCGATCGCATCTAGCTTCATCCGTCTCCGGCGAGATGTGCTCGTAGCCGTCTTTTTCGTGCCGGGAAATTCGGTTAACGTCGCCGACCGGAAGCGGCGCGCGGAGCGAAGGACGAACACATGGCCGAAAACGTCGCCTTGATCGCCGGCGCGCGCGGCATCTGCGGCCGCGCCCTGGTCGAGCACCTGGACGACGATCCCGCGTGGGAGGTCATCGGGATCTCGCGTGGACCCAAGGATTTCTCCGCAGGCGCCCGGTTCATCGCGCTCGACTTACTCGATCGCGCGGCGTGCGAGGCGGTGCTCGGGAACCTGAGCCACGTGACCCACGTCTTCTTCAACGCCGTGACACGCCCCTCGACGGCCGCCCAGAAGGCGGAAGAGGCGCTCGCGATACTGGTTAATCTGATCGAGGTGATCGAGCCGGTCGCCGCCAACCTCAAGCACGTCCAGCTCATGCAGGGAACCAACTGGTACGGAAGCCATCTCGGCCCCTTTCCGACGCCGGCCGGCGAGGACGACCCCCGCATGATGCCGCCCAACTTCTACTACCCCCAGCACGATTGGCTGGTCGAGCGTCGCAAGGGCAAGTCCTGGACCTGGTCCGGGCTTCGGCCCCACGGCGTCTACGGCTTCTCGAGCGCCAATCCTGTGAGCCACCTGAACGGCCTCGCGCTTTACGGCGCGATCTCGAAGGAGCTCGGCCTGCCGCTCCGGTTTCCCGGCCGGCCCGGTCATTTCGAGCGCATTTATCAGTTCACCGACGCCCGCCACCTGGCGAAGGGCATGGTTTGGGCCGCGACGTCGCCGGGTGCGGCGGATGCGGCGTTCAACTTCACCAACGGCGATTTTCAGCGCTGGTGTAATCTGTGGCCCATGATCGCGGACTTCTTTGCCATCCCGGCCGGGCCGGTGCAGACCATTCCGCTGGCGGCGATGATGGCGGACAAGGAGCCGTTGTGGGCCGAGATGGGCCGCAAATACGGGCTACGGGAGACCCAGCTCGCCGATCTCGTGGACTGGGGTTTCAACGAGCGAATCTGGGCCACCGAGTTCGACCAGCTCTCGAGCATGAACAAGGCGCGCAAGGCCGGCTGGACCGGCGTCGTCGATTCGGCCGAAATGTTGCTTCGGCTGTTGGGCGAGATGCGCGAGACGCGCATCATCCCGTGAAGGTGTGCGAGAAAGGACGGCTACGCCGATGGCGCGCAAGACGGCCCTGATCGCGGGCGCCCAGGGACTGGTCGGCCGGGCCCTGGTCCAGCACCTCGAAGACCTCGGCGACTGGGACGTCATCGGCACGTCGCGGCGCCCGGCACTGTTCGAGACGCGGGCGCGATTCATCGGCGTCGACTTGACGGCGCGTGCCGAGTGCGAGGCGAAACTGACCGCACTCGGTGCGGTGACCCACGTCTTCTTCACGGCCATCGCGCTCGCGCCGAACGAGGCCGAGAAGCAGGTGACGACCCTCGCCATGTTCGTGAACCTGCTGGACGCCGCGCTGCCCGGGATGGCGAAGCTTGAGCACGTCCAGCTCATGGAGGGGACCAACTGGTATGGCAACCACATCGGCCCGTACCCGACGCCGGCCAGGGAAGACGATCACCGGACGATGCCGCCCATGTTCTACTACCCTCAGCAAGACCACCTCGAAGCGCTTCAGAAGGGCCGCGACTGGACTTGGTCGGCCTTGCGCCCGCAAGGGGTTTACGGCTTCGCGGTCGGGAACCCGATGAACCATCTGCTGGCGCTCGCGGTTTACGGCGCCATCTCCGCCGAGCTCGGACTGCCGCTTCGCTTTCCGGGCAAGCCGGGCGCTTTCAGCGGCATCTATCAGTTCACCGAGGCCGCGCTTCTCGCGCGCGCCATGGTCTGGGCCGCGACGAATCCTGCATGCGCGAACGACGTCTTCAACGTGACCAACGGCGATTTCCAGCGTTGGTGCAATCTGTGGCCGGCGATCGCAGACTTCTTCGGCGTCGAAGCGGGTCCTATCCAGACCATCCGGCTGGCGGAGATGATGGCCGACAAGGAGCCCCTTTGGGCGCGCATGGTCGAGCGCCACGCGCTCAAGGACTACCGCATCGACGATCTGGTGAACTGGAGCTTCGCAGACGGAATCTACAGCCAGGACTTCGACCACCTGTTCAACCTCAACAAGATCCGCAAGGCCGGTTGGCGCGAGGTGGTGGATTCCGAAGAGATGCTTTTGCGGCTCTTGGGCGATCTGCGGCGGATGCGCATCATCCCCTGATGACCGGGCGGTGGGGATGAGAGTGAATCACGAGGGCGTAAAAGAGCGGGTCGTCTGCGGGCGATTCCATATCGGCCCGCAGCGCATCGAGGAGACACTTTCCGTAGGTCTCGGTCTCGGTCGCGCGGCGGTCGCCGCCTGCCCGATTATGGATGAAGCGGCGGTGAACCTCCTTGCAACGAGCGCCGCCGAGGGCGAACGCGTACGCCCGGGAGAAGTCCTCGAACAGGCCGGTGATCCGTCGCATGACGCCCGGCGGATACTGACGAAAACCGTGGAGGCCGTAGAGTCCAAGGCAGGCAGGGGCGTGAAGCAGATGCACCTGGACGGTGGGGCGGGCCGGCGCGCGCGCAAAATCGGCGAGGGATTCGAAATAGGTTCGGTCCCCTTTGACATGTTCCAGCGCCGACTGGGAGACGATCAGGTTGACGTCCCGGGTCAGCACCGACGCGACCTGCTCGGCGGACACGGCCATAAACCGACTGCCGGGATGAGCGGCGGCAATTCGGTCCCACGCGGCGGGGCGGGGATGCGAATCGATGCCCGTGTAGCCCGCGATCCGGGCCCCCGACCAGCGCTCGAACAGGGCTCGGTAAAGGCCGCTTCCGCAACCCGTGTCGAGCATGCAAAGGGGACCGAGCTCGCGTTCGAGTTCCGCCCAAGGTAGCGCCATCCAGAACAGGTGGCTGAGCACCCGCGCCGGCGAGGCCTGTTCCGGTAGCGAGTCGGAAGGATATGGGATGTCCGATGTGCGGAAGGTACGGATGTCGAGCCCGTCGCCGTCCGCGAACCGACGGTTGACGGCGTTGTTGATCAGGAAATAGAGCGGCGCCACGAGCCGGCTCGCGAAGCGGTCGCCGTTGATGGGACTGAACGAGGTACTTTTCATGGGTGTCGTCGGCACGTGGCCGCCGCCGGTTTCAGCCGCACCTTGGCCCAGATCTCGCCCCAGCGGACTTGCTGGCGCGCGATCTTGAGGCCCGCCGCCTCGATCTCGCGGATGAGAGATTCCAGCGTGTACTCCGTCTCGTGGATGGGATCCAGGCGCCATTCGACGCCGCGTTCCTTCTTCAGCGGCACGCGCCGGTCGCGCTCGAATAGCGGTGCCCGCATCAAGAAGCGTGCAGGTGAAATCGACCCCGCGAGGCGGCGCAGGATTCTCCGGTGGTCACGATGTGCTCGAGGACGTCGGAAATCACCACCACGTCTTACTTTTGTTGGGGCGATTCGCGTCAAAAACATGACCCGGACGAATCATCGGGAAAGGTTTTTTGCAAATACGGACACAGTTCTTCAAAAATTATTCTTGCCGCGGCAGCGGCTCCAGCGTTGGAGAAATGAATCGTGTCGTAATAATATCGGCTGGTTTTTTTGAGCTTTCGCCCTAGGTCCACAAGGAAAACGCCGGTTTCGGCGGCGATTTCGCGCGTCACGTCGTTATAGAGTTCCAACTCCTTCCAAGAAGAAGCGCCGTTCGACGAAAGGGCCCGGATTTTCCCCAGATCAATCCCCGTGGCGCCATCAATTCCGAAACCGAAAACGGCGGGTTGCGTGATGAGCACAGGAACGATCCCATTATCCTTTGAAAGGGAAACAAGTTCCCTAACCCGCAGGCGATAGGAGCCAAGAAAAGCGCGGTGATACTCCAGTATTTTTGCTTCTTTTTCTGGATTCGTCTCCTGCGTCCCAAGAGATGTGAAATCAAGAATTTCCTTGTTGGTTACCTCCGCCTGCGTGGCCTTCAAGGACCTGTGAACATTCCATAGCAACGAAATAAGTTCGCTATTGGCGAACAAGAACGATCTGACCTTCCGGACGATTCCGGGCCGGACTTCTCTCATGGACTCTTCGATGGAGGTGGTTCCGGTTCTCGCCTTGTCGTTTATTCCGATAAGGAATAGCGCCGCTTTGGGGCGAAGGCCGATCACGTACTGGCGCATAAGATGGATGTGGCCAAAGGTTGAATGACCAAGAAGTCCCGCATTGTTAATCCAAACACCCTTGAATGAGTCTTGTAAATGACCGCCAAGAAGTTCCGGCCAGGTCTTTCCGTCGGTAATAAAAAAATTCTCCGTTGTGCTGCCGCCGATGGCGAGGATGCTTAATCGGGCCGACCAATCCTTAGGCAAGCCTTTACCGCGAAAGCCGAGAGAGTTGCGCGTATGGGTGATTATGGGATCAAGCTTCCCACCCGAATTCACTTTGATCTCATAGTGTTTAAAGAAGGGAAGATGTATCTGATCCCCTCTGAGGCGCATTTCGATGGGATTGAAAATCCTGAGCCCCGCTTCGATGAGAACAAAGGAAATCATCAGCGCGACCACAAGCAGGCCCAGGTTGGTAAAAACGTTCTTTACTCGTCCCAAGGGTTCAGTTTTCCCCCCTTGC
>JASMAE010000399.1 GCA_030754475.1 Rhodospirillales bacterium | reverse complement strand
ACACGCGGCGCGCGGGTGTCATGGCGGCGGCACTCGATGCGGGCGCCACCATCATCAACGACGTCACCGCGCTTCGAAGCGACGCGGGCGCCATGGCGATCGCCGCCGAACGCAAGGCTTGGGTCGTTCTGATGCACATGCGGGGCGAGCCGCGAACGATGCAGGACGATCCCCGCTACGATGACGCGCTGCTGGACGTGTACGACTTCCTGGAAGAACGGGTTTCGGCGTGCGAGGCCGCCGGGATCGCCCGCGACCGCATCGCCGTCGATCCCGGGATCGGCTTCGGCAAGACCGTCGACCACAACCTCGAGATTCTCGATGGCCTGGGCGTCTATCGCGCCATCGGGTGCGCGGTCGTCATCGGCGTCTCGCGCAAGAGCCTTATCGCGAGGCTGAGCGCCGCCGAACCGCCGAACCGGCGCCTGGCGGGCTCGGTCGCGGCGGCGCTCGCCGCCGTCGAGCGGGGTGCCCACGTTGTGCGCGTCCACGACGTCCGCGAAACGCGCCAGGCGCTGGCGGTCTGGACGGCGATTACAGCCGGCACCAAGTCGAAGTAGACCGGATCGCGGTCGACCGAAATCGCCACAGCGATCCGGCGGGCGCGTGAATCCGGTCCGTTCTATTGAAATCGAGCGGATGGGCGCAGCCGATTGCAATCGCATCGCGGTTCCAATCGGGCGCGATTCGCTTGATGCGGGCGTAACATTTTGTTATTCGCCTCCGCAAATGATTGTATAAGGGATTGCACTTTGCGAGGCCCTCGTTGGTCGCGCAAACGGGGCGACATTCGGCAATGGCCCGACGAATTTTCGGTACCGACGGCATCCGCGGCAAGGCTAACACCGAGCCCATGACCGCCGAGACGGCGCTGCACGTCGGCATGGCGGCGGCGCGTTTCTTCACCCGCGGCGAACACCGCCACCGCGCGATCATCGGCAAGGACACCCGGCTGTCCGGCTACATGATCGAGCCCGCGCTCACGGCCGGTCTCATCTCCATGGGCATGGACGTGGTCCTGGTCGGCCCGTTGCCGACGCCGGCCGTGGCCATGCTGACCCGCTCGCTCCGAGCCGATCTCGGCATCATGATCTCGGCGTCGCACAATCCGTTCGAGGACAACGGGATCAAGCTGTTCGGTCCCGACGGTTACAAGCTGTCGGATGAAGTCGAGACCGAGATCGAAAAGCATATCGACGACCGCCGATACCCACTCGCGCCGCCCGAACGGCTCGGCCGCGCCACGCGTATGGACGACGCCCAAGGCCGCTATTCGGAATACGTCAAGCAGACCTTCCCCCGGGGGCTGACCCTGGAAGGCCTCAAGATCGTCGTCGACTGCGCCAACGGCGCCGCTTACAAGGTGGCGCCCGAGGTTCTGTGGGAGCTCGGCGCACAGGTCATCGCGGTCGGGGTTCATCCCGACGGTTTCAACATCAATCTCGGCTGCGGCTCGACCTGTCTCGAGACCATGCAAGCGCGAGTCCGTGCCGAGGGCGCAAACCTGGGGATCGCGCTCGACGGCGACGCCGACCGTCTGCTGATCGCCGACGAGAACGGCGCGATCGTGGACGGCGACCAGGTGCTCGGCCTGATCGCCCGGCACTGGGCGGCCAGCGGGGCGCTCAGCGGCGGCGGCGTGGTCGCCACCGTCATGTCCAATCTTGGCCTCGAGCGATTCCTGGAAGGGCGCGGACTCCATCTTGTCCGGACCCGGGTGGGTGATCGCTACGTGGTCGAGCGGATGCGCGCCGACGGCTACAACCTGGGCGGCGAACAGTCGGGCCACCTGATCCTCGGCGATCATTCGCGGACCGGGGACGGCCTCATCGCCGCGCTTCAGGTGCTGGCGGTCCTAGTCGAATCCGGGCGTCCGGCGGGTGAAACGTGCCGGGTGTTCGAGCCGATGCCGCAGATGCTGCGGAACGTGCCGGTGAACGGCGGCGAACCGCTTGCGGCGCGCGCGGTCAAAAAAGCGATCGCGTCTGGCGAAGAGAAGCTGGGGACGACGGGACGCCTTCTCGTTCGCGAATCCGGGACCGAGCCAATTGTCCGGATCATGGTGGAGGGGGAGGACGAAATGCTCATCGGCGCCGTCCTCGACGACATCGCCGACGTGATCAAGCGGGCCGCGGGCTGAGGGTTCGGCCCCCCTCGGACTAGAGCACTAGGGCCAATCGTGCAGGGACGCGTACTTGTGATCGCCGGCTCCGATTCCGGGGGCGGTGCCGGTATCCAGGCCGACATCAAGACGGTCACCGCGCTCGGCGGTTACGCCATGACGGCGATCACGGCGTTGACCGCCCAGGACACCCGAGGTGTGAGCGCGATCCACGACGTGCCGCCCAACTTCGTAGCCGCCCAGGCGCGCGTCGTGCTCGCCGACATCGGTGCCGATTGCGTCAAGATCGGCATGCTTCATACGCCGGAAGTGATCGAAATCGTGGCCGCGGTTGTCGCGGCCGAAGCATCGGGCATCCCGGTGGTGCTCGATCCCGTCATGGTGGCCAAGGGCGGGGCGCCGCTATTGCGGACGGATGCGGTGGAACGCTTGCGCGAGACGTTGCTTCCCAGGGCCACGGTGCTGACGCCCAACATTCCCGAGGCCGAGACGCTGGCCGGCCGATCGATTCGCGATCGCGACGATATGGAAGCGGCGGGCCGCGCGCTGCTCGCGCAGGGGCCGGACGCGGTTCTGGTCAAGGGCGGACATCTTTCGGGCGACGTGGTGTACGACGCGCTGGTCAGCGCAGATGGCACGCGAATATTCGAAAGCCCCCGCATCGATACTTCGAACACGCACGGGACCGGTTGCACCTTGGCATCGGCGATCGCCACCGGTCTCGCCCAAGGGATGGGGCTCGCCGATTCCGTGGCGCGCGCGCGCGCGTACGTCATTGAGGCGATCCGCTCGGCTCCGGGGTTGGGCCACGGCCATGGGCCCCTGAACCACGGGCTGACGGTTCGGCCCTTTCGCACCGCGCACTTGGGCGAGGGTCACGACGGCAGCGACGGCGGGCCGTCCGCATAAAGCTTGAGCAACGCGTAGGCAGTGCGGTGAAAGGGCGTGTCCACGCCCGATTCCTCGCCCAGGCGGGCCACGGTTCCGCTCAGGTGTTCCACCTCCATCCGGCGGCCGCCGGCGAGATCGCGGTACATGGACGTATTGACGTCGGAGCCGTATCCCGCGATCGCCGCCATGTGCTGGGCGACAACGTCCGAAGCCAGCGCGACATTCCGGGCCCGGGCCACCGTCTCGACCTCGCGCATGGCGGTCTCGCACAACGCGAGCGCATCCGGATCGCCCACGATCGGACCATAAGGCAGGCGCGCGAGGCACGTGATGGCGCTCATGGACGCAAGAATGACGAATTTGCGCCATAGCTCGGCCGCGATGTCGGTGGACAATTCGGCGTCGATCTGCGCGTTCCGCAAGCACGCGAGAAGCTTGTCCGTGCGTTCGCTCGCACGCCCGTCCAACTCTCCGAACACGATCCGGGCGAGCGGGCCCAGGTGACGGATGACGCCGGGCGATTCGATGGTCGTGAAAATGTAGGTGGTGCCGCCGATCACCCGCTCCTTGCCGACGATCCGGGCGATCCGTTCGGCGGCGTCGACGCCGTTCTGCAAGGCAAGCACCATGGTCTCGGCGCCGAGTAGGGGCCGGATCGCCGCGGCCGCTTCGTCGACGTCGTAGAGCTTGACCGTGAACAGCACGGCGTCCACGGGTCCGATCGCGCCCGCATCGTCGGTGGCGATCGTGGGCGCGAATGCGGTGTCGCCGCTGGGACTTTGGACCGTGATTCCGCGCTCGCGGATGGCCCGCAAGTGATCGCCGCGGGCAACGACCGCGACGGGGTATCCGGCGTCGGCAAGCCGGGCGCCGAAGTAGCCGCCGACACCGCCCGCCCCCATCACCGCGAACCGGGTGGTACGCTCTCCTTCCATGACGGGATTTCCTTTCCGTTGTTGGGGCGTGAACCGTTCGGATCATCGGCGGCGCGACGCGCCGGGTCAACGCGCCACCTTGACCTCCCGATCGGCCACGGCGAAGTTGCGCCTGGTGAACCCGTCGGACGGAGCCACCCCTTGAAACTGTGTCTCGAAGATATCGAAGCCGCTGCCGAGCTCGTCTACGCCCACCTTCGACCGACTCCGCAGATCCCGTGGCCGCTTCTCGCCCGAAGGTGCGGTGCCGAGGTCTGGGTCAAGCACGAGAACCACACCCCCATCGGCGCGTTCAAGGTGCGGGGTGGACTTTCTTACCTGGACGCGCTGCGCCGTGAGAGGCCGGACGTGGGGGGCGTGGTTACGGCGACCCGCGGCAACCACGGCCAGAGCATCGCCTATGCCGCGCAGCGGTTCGGCCTGGCCGCGACCGTGGTCGTTCCGCGCGGCAACAATCCCGAGAAGAATGCCGCCATGAAGGCGTTCGGAGCCGAGCTCGTCGAACACGGCCGCGACTTCGATGATTCCCGCGCCCACGCCGCCGAATTGGCATGCGTGCGCGGGCTCTTCATGCTGCCGTCGTTCGACGCCGGGCTCGTGCGCGGCGTCGCCACCTACGGGCTCGAGCTGTTGCGCGCGGTGCCCGATCTCGATGCCGTCTACGTGCCCATCGGGCTGGGATCCGGGATTTGCGGAATGATCGCGGTGCGCGACGCCCTTGGGCTTGCCACCCGGATCGTCGGCGTCGTCGCCGAGCGCGCGCCGGCCTACGCGCTTTCGTTCGCGGCCGGTGAGCCCGTGACGACCGACGCCGCCGACACGCTTGCCGACGGCGTCGCCGTCCGCGTGCCCGACGCGGACGCGCTGCGTATCATCCGGGCCGGCGCCGAACGTATCGTCACGGTCAGCGACGAGGCGATCCTGGCCGCTATGGCGCACATGTTTACCGACACCCACAACCTCGCCGAAGGTGCCGGCGCCACCCCGCTGGCGGCGCTTATCCAAGAGAGAGAGGCCATAGCGGGAAAGAAGGTCGGCTTGGTGTTGACGGGCGGCAACGCGGACAAGGCGCTCTTCAGACGCGCGCTCGCGGCTGGATAGGAAACGCGATTAGACCGTTATCCAGTTTTAAGCGGAGTCGCAAAGGCCCGCACCCCCGTCCGGGGGTGCGGGCCTTTGTCGACCAATCGGATAGTGCGCTAGGCGCCTTTGCTCAGCCGTGCGGCCCGCCCGCCGGAGCCTCGGCAATGGCGGGCGGGCTGCGGAAAACGATCACTCGATGTAGAGCGGGTAGAGATCGAGCTCCGACGTCTCCATCACGGGGTTGAAATGGACTCTCCTGTGAGGGCTACTCCCTCATTGTCGAGTGTGATGCAGGGGCCTTCGGCACCCAATCCCTCTCACGGTCTTGGTCATCGGCGCCCGGACATGCGATTGGGCCCGGGATAGCTTTTCTCGGGGGTCTTCATTAAGTTTCTGGGTTCCGGAAAAGGACCCTGCCGATGACCGAGGAGATCTTCCGCGACGACCCGTATGCGCGATCGTGCGAGGCGGTCGTCACCGCGCTCGACGCCGATGGCATCCGCCTCGACCGCACCGTTTTCTACGCCGAGGGCGGTGGCCAACGGGGCGACATCGGTCGGCTCAGCACCGCCGACGGCCGCGCGGTCGAGATCGTCGACACCCGAAAACACGCAGCCACGGGTGAGCACTTGCACGTTCCCGCCGAAGGTGGACCGTCGCTTTCGCCCGGGGACGCCGTCACCGCCGAGATCGACTGGGAGCGCCGCCACCGACTGATGCGCGTCCACACCTGCCTCCATCTTCTGTGCGCCGTCGTGCCGGGAGGCGTGACGGGCGGCTCGGTCGGCCCGGGCAAGGGACGGCTTGATTTCGACCTTCCCGAGACGGCGCTGGACAAGGAGCGGATCGGGGTCGAGCTCAACCGCTTGATCCAAGAGGATCATCCCGTGGGCGCGCGCTGGATCGGCGACGAAGAGCTCGCCCGGAACCCCGAGCTAGTTCGGACCATGTCGGTCCAACCGCCGAAGGGACAAGGACGGGTCCGGCTGATCGACGTCGCGGGCGTGGATTTGCAACCGTGCGGCGGCACTCACGTGCGGACGACCGGCGAGATCGGGCGCGTCAGGATCGGCAAGATCGAGAACAAGGGCCGCCACAATCGGCGTGTCAACATCGCGCTCGAAGAATGACGCCCAAGCTGTCCGACGCGGCCATCGTCGCTGGCGCCGAAGCGGCCTTCATCGATCCCGCTGCGGGTGCGGCCGATCTCGTGCACGTTCGGGCGCTGTTCCGCGAGTACCAGGAATGGCTCGGGGTCGATCTTTGCTTTCAGGGCTTCGACGACGAGCTTCGTCGGCTTCCGGGGCGCTACGCCCCACCGCTGGGACTGCTGCTGCTCGCGCGCGTGGGTTCCGCCATCGCCGGCGGGGTGGGCATGTGGCCCCTTTCGGAGACGGTGTGCGAGATGAAACGCCTGTACGTCAGGCCGCCGTGGCGTGGCGTGGGGCTGGGCCGGCGATTGGCGAACGCGATCGTCGCCGAGGCGAGGAACATGGGCTTCGCGCGCATGCGCCTCGATACGCTTGCCAGGCTGGAAGCGGCCCGGGCGCTGTATGCGTCGATGGGCTTCGTCGATATCCCGGCCTACTACGACAATCCTCTGGACGGCGTCCTCTTTATGGAGCTGAGGTTGGCGAAGCACGCTTGATGCGAGCGGCTTTCGGGAATCGGATGGATCGCGGCTCGTAGGTGTTTTGGGGCGCCCGTGGTACGATAGCGGCGGCGCGCGCGAGGCATGAAAATCAAGGCGCGTTGAGGGGATTGATGGTCAGCGCACTTGCGCTTGCGGTTCTCGTCGAACGGGGCACAAAGCACATGACGACGGGTGGACCCAAGTTTGTGGGCGCCGTCGGCTGCAAGGGCGTGCGATGTAGCGGCCGCGCAGGGAAACGCGGCGGAAGGCGCGGGACGTCGGGAGGGCGCGAACGGCGGGTTGCTCGACCGGACACCGCCCAGCCCGGGTTTTCGATCGTTAATTACTTGTTAGGACATTGAACCGTAATAGAATCTGTCGTGCGGACGAGGGTGGCGACCGCGGGGCGGCGAGACGTGAGCGGGCCGAATCGGAGCGGTTGCCCAAGGTGGCGAGAGTGTTCAATAAAAAGACGCCCATTTTCGCGGCGGTCCTGGCGGCAGGCGCGCTGGCGTCGTGCGGCGGGATCACCGAGGGAAGCCTGACGGAAGGGGCGTTCTGGCAGTCGAGTCCCATATTCATCGGTGACGACGAGGCCGAACTCGGGCTTGCCGAGTTGGCCAAAGGCAACTTCGGACTCGCCGAGCTTCACTTCGACAAGGCATTGCGGAAGAACCCCGCAGACGTGCACGCCCTCGTCGGGCTCGGCATCCTTTACCAGAACACCGGCCAGGCCACGAAGGCTCGCCAAATGTACGAGGCGATCCTCGCCATCCGGCCGGAGGAGAGCGAACAGCTTCTGGTCTGGACCGGACTTTCGGCCCGCCCAATCTCGGAAATCGCCAGCGTCAATCTTTCGCTTCTCGAAAGTGGCGGGGTTCTGGGCGAGATGGGCGCCGGCGCGGGCGCGATGCCCACCGGCATCATGTCCGAGGGCGCGGCAGCCGCCCGTGTGTCGGGCGCGTCCCAGGTCTCGACGCTGACAGCCCGTGTTCCGACCCGTCCCGAAGGCCGGGCGCCAGCGGCAGCCGGCGCGATGTTGCCGGCCATGTCGACGCCCGATTCCAACGTCGTCTCGCGCTTCAAGACGATAATCTCGCTTCGCGATCAGGGGCTGATCACGCCGGACGAGTACTCGGTGCGCCGACAGGCAAACATCGGCGCCCTGTTGCCGCTCACGTCGCCACCGCCGGCGGCCGGGCTGGACCGCCTGGTCCCCGTCACTGAACAGATTTCCGGGCGCCTGCGCGCGATCGGCCGGGCGCTCGAGATGCGCGCCATCACGGTCTCCCAGCACGGCGCCGAGCGAGCCATGATCCTCGATGCGCTGATGCCGGCGGCCCCCTCGGTGGTGGCGAATCCGGGGCCGCCACCGCAAGGCTTGATGGAGGCCGCCGACGCCGTGCGCCGGCTTGAGGTGTTGAACCAGGAAGCGCTGATCGGCACGGACGAGTACACCC
>JASMAE010000398.1 GCA_030754475.1 Rhodospirillales bacterium | reverse complement strand
TCCAATTGAGCTACGGGCGCGTCGCTCGGCGGCATCCCGAAAGCGTCGCGCCATGATCCTGGACGCCCGCGAACCGCCGCGAAGGGACGCGAAACTACGCCCAAGGGCCGCTTTGGGTCAAGCGCGCCCGGGTATGCTTCGGGTGCTCCCCGGGGTTTTTTTCGATCCTCCGCAAAGCGGCTGAAGCAAGCCCTTGACAATCCTGACTTGTCGGGCGTTAGGCCTTTGCGTAAACTCGCGAAAATTCGATTCGGGTGGATGGTTCCGGTCCGTGTCGTTTCCGGCTCACGCGGGGCCGCGCTTTACCTCGATTGATTGAGGATGCCGACGCAATGACCCTTTGGAAATTTTCGACGGCGCTCGCGTCGGTCGCGCTCTTCGCGGCCGGGTGCACGTTCACCGAGGAGGCCCTGTGGCCGTCGCTGACGGGCGAAGACCCGGCGGGGGCATCGGTTCAAGAAGGCGCCCCGGCGTCCGCCGCGTTGCCGGCGCCTGCGGGTCCTCCCGTCCAGCAGGCGCAGCGACCCGGCCCGGCGCCACGCGCCGCCCGCCAGGCCGCGCCAATGCCCGCCGGTGGCGAGACGGGAACCTCGGTCGGCAAGAAGATCGGTGATCTGCGCGCCGAGCTTGCTCGCCTGCACGGCTCGATCTCGCAGCACAATTCCATGCTTCAGGAGCTGCGCTCCACCATCGTCCAGGATTCGCAGCGCTATCACGGCACGGTCGCGGCGGTCAACGCGCGCCTCCAGGTGGGCACGACGCCGGGCAACCCCGTTCTCGTGCAACAGTTCGCCGCCGCCCAGGGCGAGCTCGACCGCGTCGCCACCAGCATCGGCGGGCTCAACCGGCTGGCCGCGGCAGTGGATGCGGATTCGACGCTTTCGGCTTTTCTCTCCGAATCCACCCACGCCGCGTTTACGCTCACCGGCGCCGTCGACGAGGATCATCGCCAGCTTGCCATCCTCGAGGACGAGGTGAACCGAACCGTGGTTCTGGTCGACCGGCTGATGAACGAGGTCGCCGACGACGTGCGCCGGCAGACCCAGTATGTGGCCACCGAGCGCAGCAACCTGAACCTGCTTTCGACCGGCATCAAGGTCGGCGAGATCTATGGCGCCAGCTTGGTTAACCGGGCCATGACGGCGGCCGGCGCTTCGGCGCCGACGGGTCCGCTGTTGGCCTCGGCCGACATCACCGGACGCCGCCCGCTCGTGCTCATCCGCTTCGACCGGGCCGATGTCCCCTTCCAACAGGCGCTCTACAACGCCGTGAGCCGGGCGCTCGAGCGGCGTCCCAACGCGTCCTTCGACCTCCTCGCCGTGGCGCCTTCGATTGGGACCCGGGGCCAGGTGGCGTCGAACACCACCAAGGCGCGGCAGGAAGCCGAGGCGGTCTTGCGGGCGCTCGTCGAGATGGGTCTGCCGCCGAGCCGCGTCGCCATGTCGGCGAGCGTCAGCACGGCGGCGACCACGAACGAGGTTCACCTCTACATCCGCTGAACGGGTCGCCGAACCGGACGCTTCCCAGCCCGATCCTCGGCCGGGTGCCGGGCCCGGCGCCCGCACCCGGGGCTTCGCGTCCCGCAAACACCGAGAAAGAGCTCTAATCCTTGAGAACGCCGGTCTTCTCGCCGCCTGCCGGCCTGTTGCTCGTCGCCACCCTCAGCCTTCTTTGGGGCGTCAACTGGCCGATCATGAAGGTGGCGCTGAACGAGATTCCGCCGTGGACGTTCCGGGCGCTGGCGGGGCCGGCGAGCGGACTCGTCCTTCTTCTCGCCGCCCGGCTGCGGGGAATCTCGACCGTCGTCCCGAGACGGCTGTGGCCGGCGTTCGGCTTGGTCACGCTTTGCAACGTCACGCTTTGGCACTTGAGCTATTCCATCGGCCTCACGCATCTCACGTCGGGCCGGGCGATCCTGATCGGCTACACCATGCCGCTCTGGGCATCGTTGCTGGCGGTGTTCGTTCTCGGCGAGCGGATCACGGCGCGCCGGGCCTTCGCCTTGATGCTCGGCATGGGCGGGATCGCCGTCCTTCTCGGCGCCGAGGCGGGCGCCGCCGCGACCGCGCCCGTGGGCGTCGCGTTCATGGTGTTCGGTGCGATCATATGGGCGACGGGCACGGTGTTCCTGAAGCGCGTCGCCTGGGGCGTTCCGATTCTCGTGCTCACAGGATGGCAGCTCTTCTTGGGCTCGCTTCCGTACGTTCCGGGCGCGCTTTTGTTCGAGGACGCGAGCTTGGGCGCGATCTCGCCGGCGGCCACGCTGGCGGTGCTCTACAACATTTTCGTCGCCATTAGCCTCGGCACCTACCTGTGGTTCAGGATCGTCCAGCTTCTACCGGCCAACGTTTCGGCGATCTGCACGTTGATGAGCCCGGTGATCGGTGTCATCGCCGGCAATCTCACGCTCGGCGAGCCGCTCGGCGGAAGCGAGCTGGCGGCGCTTGCGCTCGTGTGCGCGGCCCTCGCGCTGGCGCTGTTCGGACGCAAATCGCCGGACCCGCCGCGCGGCTGAGCCCGCCTTTTTCTTGTCCGGCGTTTCCGGCGCATCCGAGATCGTTATCCACGCGCGTGGAATCGTACCGGCCCGGGGTGCGAGCTGGAGCCGACTCAAAGGATAAAACGCGAGCGTGTTGTCGCGTGCGGCTTGGCGGCGCACAATCGCGCATCCACGCGCGCCGAAAGTCGACGCAGACAGTCAGTGAGAGAAGCTCCCGTGAAATCCCGCAACCGCATTCCTTATCTTCGGGCGGCCGTCCTGGCGCTTGTCTCCGTCGCGGTGGGCGCGTGCTCGGCGGCGGCCGACGTCCGGCCCTATCTTCACCTGATCACGATGCCGCCAGGGTTCACGATCTCGGTCTTCGCCGAGGTTCCCGGCGCCCGGTCGCTGGCCGTGGCCGACGAGTTGAACGCGGTCTTCGTCGGAACCCGGGGCGATTCCGTCTACGCCATCGTCGATGCCGACCGCGACGGCACGGCGGAACGGACGCTGAAGGTGCTCTCGGGCCTCAAGGTCGCCAACGGCATCGCCTATGGCGATGGCGTTCTTTACGTGGCCGAGCAGCACCGCGTCGTCGGCTTCGAGGGTCGCGATCTGGAATCTTTGGCCCGCGCCCGGCCCACGGTTCTCTACGACCGCCTACCGGACAAGCGCTGGCACGGCTGGCGCTACGCCGCGCTCGGCCCCGACGGCGGCCTATACGTCGCCCTCGGCGCGCCGTGCAACGTCTGCGCGCCCAGCGGCCTCGAAGGGTCGATCGTGCGGTTCGACACGGGCGGTGGCGAGCCCCAGGTCTTCGCCCGCGGAATCCGCAATTCGGTCGGCATGGACTTTCACCCCAAGACCGGAGAGCTCTTTTTCACGGACAACGGCGCCGATTCCATGGGCGACGACGTGCCTCCCGACGAGCTCAACCACGCGCCGCGGGCGGGGTTGCATTTCGGGTTTCCATACTACGGCGGCGGCGACGCGGCTACCGATCTCATGCCGGGCGGCGGCGCACCGGTGCCGGTGACCATGCCGGCGGTGCGGTTCGGGGCGCATGTGGCCGCGCTCGGCGCGCACTTTTACCGCGGCGACATGTTCCCGCCCCAATACCGGGGCGACGCCTTCGTCGCCCAACACGGTTCGTGGAATCGGACCATCCCCGACGGCTACCGGATCGCCCGGGTGCGCTTCGATGAGAGCGGCGGCGCCACCTGGAGCCCATTCGCCGAGGGCTGGCTCACGCGCGGCCAGGCGTGGGGCCGGCCCGTGGACGTCAAGGAGCACTGGGACGGCTCGCTCCTGATTTCCGACGACCGCGCCGGCGTCGTCTACCGGATCGCCCATGGGATGTGAGGCGCGCTGCCCCGACTGCGCCGGTCGCAGGCCACCGCTCCATCGCTGCGCGGCGCCTTGCCGCAAGGCTGGGCGCGAGAGTGCGCCACCTCGATCCCGTGGCGGGCGGTCCCGCGGTTGCGCGATCAGCTGTCGTGCCCGGGCTCGGGCGCGACGGCCACGTTGTCAATGAGACGCGTCGTCCCGAGCCGGGCGGCGGCGAGCACGCGGGCCGTACGCGCCGGGTATGCGGGCGGGCCCAAGGTCTCGGCGTCGCGCACCGCGACGTAGTCGACGCTCGCGAAGCCGGAGTCCAGCAATGTCCGGCGGGCATCTGCGCAGGCCGCATCCACCTCGCCGCCGGCGTCGACCGTTTGCGCCACCGAAACCATCGCGCGAAAGAGCCGGGGCGCGCGTTCGCGTTCGGCGGGCGTGAGATACGCGTTGCGCGACGCGGCCGCGAGGCCGTCCGCTTCGCGCACCGTGGGTGCGGCCTCGATCGCGACCGGGATGTCGAGGTCCGCGACCAAGCGCCGGATCACGACCAGCTGCTGGTAATCCTTCTCGCCGAAAAAAGCCGTGTCCGGCAGCGCCTTCATGAGAAGCTTGGTCACCACCGTGGCGATGCCCTCGAAAAAGCCGGGCCGGAACGCGCCTTCGAGATCATCCCCAACGGCGCCGACCGCGACCCGGGTCGCGAAACCGGGCCCATAGACGTCGCCCACGTCGGGGGCGTAAAGGGCGTCCGCGCCTTCGGCATCGAGCAGCCGGGCGTCGGCCGCTTCGTCGCGGGGGTAGCGCTCGAGGTCCTCACCGGGCGCGAACTGCTTGGGGTTGACGAAAATCGTCACGCAGGTGCGCGCGGTCGTAGCGCCGCAAAGGCGCACCAGCGAGAGGTGCCCTTCGTGCAACGCGCCCATGGTTGGGACGAGGCCGACGCTTTCGCCGGCGCATCGCCATTCGCGGATGCGCGCGCGCAGGTCTTCGGTGGTCCTGAGTATGGGAAGCGTCATGGTCCCGGCCGCCGGATGGCGCCGCGTCAGGCGGAGGCGGCCTTGGGAACCTTGGGGCCGAAGAGATTCTCCGGCCCGGGGAACCGCCTCGCTCGTACGTCGTCCGCGTACGCTTCGGCCGCCGACTCGACCGACGCCCCGAGCTCCGCGTAGCGGCGCACGAAGCGCGGCGTGAAGTCGAGAAACAGGCCCATCAGATCCTCGGTCACCAGGATCTGGCCGTCGCAGGCCGGCGACGCCCCAATCCCGATGGTGGGAACTTGAACCTCGTCGGTGATCCGCCGCGCCACCGGCTCGACCGTGCTCTCGATCACGACCGCGAACGCGCCCGCGTCCGAGACCGCCTTGGCGTCGTCCATGATGCGGGCCGCGTCCTCGGGCGCGCGCCCTTGCGTCCGGTAGCCGCCGGCGGTGTGGACCGACTGCGGCATCAGGCCGATGTGTCCCAGTACCGGGATTCCGCGGGCGGTGAGAAACGCGATGGTCTCGGCCATTTGGGCGCCGCCCTCGAGCTTGACGCCGGCGCAGCCGGTTTCCGCCATAACCCGAGCCGCGTTGCGAAACGCGAGCGCGGGCGTCTCCTGATAGGTGCCGAACGGCATGTCCACGATCACGCACGAAAGCTCGGCCCCGCGCACGACCGCGCCGCCGTGGGCGATCATCGTCTCGAGCGTCACGGAAAGCGTGCTGGAATGGCCGTAGATGACCATCGCAAGCGAATCGCCCACCAGCAGAAGATCGACGTGGGAATCCAGAAGCCGCGCCATGGGCGTCGTGTAGGCGGTCAGGCACACCAGCGGAACGCCGCCCTTGCGCCCCCGGATCTCGGGCACGGTCGTCTTGTGTTTCCGATGCGGTCCGTACAAGCACCGCTCCATCGAACGGGATTCTTCCGCCGCCACGGCCTTTTCGCTGCACTGCAGCATAGGCGCCCGAAAGGCTGATTGCAACCGTTTCACGACAACGATCAAATACCGCCGAACCCATGCATCAGGGTGGGTCTGGCGAAGCGACTCTCAACCGCCACCGCGTAAATCCTTGGGATTCCTGCACGCGTCGCGGTGGAGCATTTTCGCATGCCTCCCTGTGAATCGTGGGGAATACCCGTCGATCACCGGGTTTTCGCGCCCTGGCGGCGGACGCGAGCGAGGATGGCTGTGGGGATCGTTACCACGTTTGCGTGGATCTTATGCGATTGTGACGGAGTGGCGGTCTCTGCTAGCCTCAACGTCGGATACGGAACGCCACCCGGCCCTGGAGGTTCGTAGCCTCGGGGGGGCCCGCGAGGGTGCCATGCAAAATTCCGAGGCCGAAAAAAGCGGATTCGATCTACTTCGCCATCTGGAGCCATCGGAAGGGGCGGAAGCCGCGGCCCCGACGAAGGCGGGTGAGGCCGCGCCCCGGGCGTATGCCACCGGTATCGTCCCCGCCCAGACAATCCGCGCCATGATCCGCGATCGCCACATTCAGGCGCTCGATCCGGTATCCGAGGATCAGATCCAGCCGGCGAGCCTGGACCTTCGACTCGGGCACATGGCCTACCGCGTTCGCGCGAGCTTTCTCCCCGGCGAGGGCGTCCGCGTGGCCGACAGGATCGAAACGCTGGGCATGCACGAAATCGACTTGGACGACGGCGCCGTGCTCGAGAAGGGCTGCGTCTACATCGTCCCGCTGATGGAATCGCTGTCGCTGGGCAAGCGGGTCTCTGGCGTCGCGAACCCCAAGAGCTCGAGCGGCCGGCTCGACATCTTCACCCGCCTGATTACGGACGGCGCCCGCGAGTTCGACCGGGTACGCCCCGCATACAAGGGGCCGCTCTACGCCGAGATCTCGCCCCGGGCGTTTAGCATCGTCGTCCACCCCGGGGACCGGCTCAACCAGATCCGTCTGCGCCGCGGCAGCCCGCCGGCAAGTGACACCGCCCTGCGGCGCCTGCACGCCGAGGTCGGGCTCGTGGACGCCGAGCCCGGGGACGAAAACATCTCGGGCGGGATCGCGCTGACCGTCGATCTGCGCGGCGAAGGCGGCGCGGCGCTCATCGGCTACCGGGCCAAGCCGCACGCCAGGCTCATCGACGTGAGCCTGACCGACCACTACGAGCCTGAGGATTTCTGGGAGCCCGTGCGCGCGGAAGGGGGGAACGAGCTGATCCTCAACCCCGGCGACTTTTATATCCTCGCCTCGCGCGAGGCGGTTACCGTTCCCCCGGACCACGCCGCCGAGATGCGCGCTTACGACATTCTCGTGGGCGAGTTCCGGGTTCACTACGCGGGCTTCTTCGATCCCGGATTCGGGTTCGCGGAAAGCGAAGGGGCGGGCTCGCGCGCGGTTCTCGAGGTCCGTTCCCACGAGGTGCCGTTCGTCCTCGAGCACGCCCAGGTGGTCGGCCGGATCGTCTACGAACGGCTGACCGACGTGCCGGAGAAGGTCTACGGCCCCGCCATCGGCTCCAGCTACCAGCGCCAGGGCTTGCAGCTCGCCAAGCAGTTCAAGCGGTCGTCGTTCTGAGGCGCGGTCGGCCACGCGCCGGAAAGGGCGGTCATTACGCCGGGTCGTCGTCGCGCGGGCGCGAACGCCGCGGCCGAAACGCCCAATAGACGACGCCGACGAACAGGACGGCGAGCAAAAAGATCCAGGCCGGACCCACCCCTTCGAAAATCTTGGAAAACGCCACCGCCTCGATCCCTCGCCGGAACTCGGGGTGCCCGTATCGCCGGCTCCGCGTCGGGCCACGCCCGAGCATAGCGGAACCGACAGCGTGATTTCCACATCCGCGCTCCGCCATCGGACAGACGAGTCGGTGGCTTTGTGACGATCCAAACTCTCGGGTCCACAACCGCGGCGAGGCAGGCTACGATGGCCGCCTTGCAAACCGCTTCGAAACATATGCGCGCGCCGCGGCAGGCGGCATCCAAGGGGTCTCGCCGGGAGCTTGCCCGCGCCCTTGTGGGCGCGCTCGCGCTCGCGGGCCTCGTCGCCTGCGGTTCTGGCGGAGCGCCGAACGTGGCCGCGCCGCGACCGCAGAGCGGGCCCGAGAGCACGCAATCGAACGAACCTGCGCGGGCCAAGCGCCACATGATCGCCGCCGCCAATCCGCTCGCCGCCGAGGCCGGTCTCGAGATCTTGCGCGAAGGCGGCAGCGCACTCGACGCGGCGATCGCCGCGCAGATGGTGCTCAATCTCGTCGAGCCGCAGTCGTCGGGCATTGGTGGAGGAGGATTTCTCGTCCACTTTTCCGAAGCGAGCGGCGACATCGTCGCCTACGACGGCCGTGAGACCGCGCCCGCGACCGCGACACCGGATCGGTTCGTGGACGCGAACGGCGAGGCGATGCCGTTCTTCGACGCCGTCGTGGGCGGACTTTCGGTCGGTGTCCCGGGATTGCTCCGCATGTTGGAGGCTGCGCACCGCAACCATGGAAAGCTTCCGTGGCGAAGGTTGTTCGAACCCGCGATCGGGTTGGCCGAAAACGGCTTTTCGATATCGGCGCGCCTTCATACCTCGATCGCCGCGGACACGCACCTGGGTACCTTCGATGCGGCGCGGGCCTACTTCTTCACGCCCGCCGGCGAGGCGAAGGCGGCGGGAACGACCCTCGTCAACCGCCCGTTCGCCGAAACGCTGCGCACCATCGCCGAGGAAGGGGCGGGCGCGTTCTATGCGGGTGAGATCGCTCGCGACATCGTTCGCACCGTGCGCGGCGCGGCGCGCCATCCCTCCGACATGACCGAGGACGACCTCGCCGCCTATGAGGCCAAGGCCCGCGCGCCGCTTTGCCTGCCATACCGCTTCTGGCTCGTGTGCGGCATGCCGCCCCCCACCTCGGGCGCTATCGCCACCCTCCAGACATTGGGCATCCTTCAAGAGTTCGACTTAGGCGCGCTGAAGCCCGACTCCGCCCGCGCCGTGCATCTGATCGCCGAGGCGAGCCGGCTCGCGTTCGCCGATCGCGATACCTTCGTCGCCGATTCGGATTTCGTGCCCGTGCCCGTCGCGGCGCTCTTGGATCCCCGCTATCTCGTCGAGCGTGCGAAGGCCATCTCGCCCGATAGGAGCATGGGCCGCGCGGCCCCCGGCGACGTTCTCGCCCAATCGGGCCTTGCCGCCGGCGCCGAAAGCGAACGGGGAATCTCGACGACGCATCTGAGCGTCGTCGACGCAGGCGGCAACACGCTCGCGCTCACCTCGAGCATCGAAGGCACCTTCGGTTCGCGCCTGATGGTCCGGGGTTTTCTCCTCAACAACCAACTCACCGACTTCTCGTTTCTGCCCGAGCGAGACGGTGCGCCGGTGGCGAACCGGGTGGAGGGAGGAAAGCGCCCGCGCAGCTCCATGGCGCCCACCATCGTCTTCGACGGCAGCGGTCGGCCGGTTCTGGTGGTGGGCTCGCCGGGCGGCCCGAGCATCATCGGCTTCGTGGTCAAAACCCTGATCGGCGTCCTCGACTGGGGCCGGAACATCCAAGAGGCCGTCGCGGCGGCCCATTTCGTCAACCGCAACGGCGCGACAGATCTCGAATTAGGGACCCCGATCGAGGCCCTGAAGCCCGAACTGGAGGCCCTCGGCCACGAGGTCACGCTGCGCGTGCTTTCGAGCGGACTTCACGCCATCGCCATCACCGAAGACGGGCTTCTGGGTGGCGCCGACCCGCGACGCGAAGGCCGGGCGCTCGGCGATTGACGAACACGGTCGCCGAGGCGCCGAGCGTCTTCATGCTACCGGGCCGTGACCGGCGGGTCCGCGGCGGCCATCCGTGGGTCTATTCCAACGAGATTCGCATGACGCCCGAGGCGAAGGCGCTCGCAGCCGGAACCGTTACCCGTCTGCGCCGGGCGGACGGCAAGCCGCTCGGCGTCGGCACCTTCAACGCCCGGGCGCTGATCGCCTATCGACAGTTCTCGCCTCGGGCCGAGACGGTCGTCGACGGCAACCTCATCGGCGATCGCCTGATGCGCGCGCTGGCGCTCCGCAAACGCCTGTTCGCCGAGCCGTACTACCGCTTGGTCCACGGCGAGGCCGACGGGCTTCCGGGCCTGATCGTCGATCGCTTCGCCGACACCTTCGTCGTCCAGACCGGGACCGCCGGGACCGAGGCCCTGCTCGCCAACGTGGTCGCGGCGTTGAACGAAAGCCTCGGCGCGAAGACCGTCGTCTTGCGCAACGACGGCTCGTTCCGCCGGCTCGAGGGTCTGGACAGCTACGTCCGGGTGGCGATGGGCGAGATACGGGAGCCCGTCGAGGTGATCGAAGGGGGCTTGCGCTTCCCGGCCGATGTCATGGCCGGACAAAAGACGGGCTGGTATTTCGACCAGAGCGCGAGCCGCGCCTTCGTCGCACCCCTGGCGGCGGGCGCCTCGATGCTGGACATCTATTGCTACACGGGCGCATTTGCGGTCGCGGCGGCGGCGGCGCGCGCGCGCGCCGTCCTCGGCGTCGATTCCTCGCGCGAGGCGCTTTCGCTGGCCCGGCGGGCGGCGGACGGGAACGGCGTCGGCGCCGGCGTCGAATTCGAGCGTGGCGACGCGTTCGGGAAGCTGGCCGAACTCGCCCACGAGAAACGACGGTTTCGCGTCGTCGTCGCCGACCCGCCCTCGTTCGTGCGCTCGCGAGGAGAGCTGAAGTCGGGACTACGCGGCTATCGCAAGCTTGCCCACCTCGCATCCGCGCTCGTCGAAGACGGCGGCTTCCTGTTCATCGCGTCGTGTTCGCACAACGTGCCCGCGGACGCGTTCGCGAGCGAGGTCGCGCTGGGAATTACGCGGGCCGGGCGCCAGGCGCGCATCATCCGCGCGGCGGCCGCCGGCCCCGATCATCCCGTACACCCATTTCTCGCCGAAACCGCCTATCTCAAATCGCTCGTGCTTCAGATCGACTGAGCGGATCGGGGTTGATGGGAACCGCGCCGCGGTCGCGATCAGCGGGCGTCGTTCAGCGCCCAGTCGTAGGCGTGATCCGCGACGCCGCGCGCACTTTTCAAGCGGGCGCGCAACGCCGGATCCGCGAAACCCGCGAGATGGGCGATCACGCCCGCTTCGTCGTCGCCGAAGTCGTCGGCGTACCAGACATAGAGGCTCGACACCACGAGGCCCCCCTTATCGAAGCGGACACCGCGCGGGTGATTGACGTACGCGCGCGCACCCTCGCTCAACAGCCGCTCGGCGTTCGCGGCGCTGTACACGAGCGGCTGCAGGTTGGGACACCCCACGGCGGCGCAGTTCACCGCGTAGTGAATGCGCGGGTCGCGCCAGATGGGCCTTAAGATTCGATGTTCGATATCATCCAGCGATACCGGAACGTTCTCCACTTCGACGAGCTTCTTCCGCCAGGGGCCGTCGGCGAAAAGTCCGGGCGAGATGTCGATGTCGCGGATCGAGGCGACCGGATAGTGCTCCACGACCACGCGCACCGTCAGCGCGTTGTAGAGGTTGATCCAGTACGCGCGCTGCTCGGACCGGTTCAGCGCGCTGACCGGAACCCCGGACAGGCGCAAGACGTAGTCTGCGAGCCTCGCGCGATCAGCGGCCGAAACACGGCCATAGGCGACGCGGTTGACGCCGTCGGCGCCGGCGAAGAGGTAGGAATCGAGGAAGACCTGCCATTCCCGGTGGTCGATCGCCAGCGTGGACTCAGGCGCGTGGACGACCCAGCGCTGCCAAAGCTCGGCCTCGGGCGCGGCTTCGACGCCCGCCGCAAGCACCAATGCGATCGCGATCCAGGGGGCGGCCGCCCCGTGTCGTCGGACGGCTCCCGCGCTCATCGCCGCGCCACGAGGAACAGCCGGCGGAAGGGAAACAATGTGCGGCCGTCGGCGCGCCGTGGATAGGCCGCTCGCGTGAGTTCGCCGTACGCGGCCAGGAAGCCGTCTCTGTCTTCGCCTTCGAGAGCCTGGAGATAGGGCCTGAGCCCGGTGCCTGCCGTCCACTCGAGCACCGCATCGTCGCCTTCGAGGGCGTGCACATACGTGGTCTCCCAGATGTCGAGTTCGCGGGCGTGTGGCGCGAGGATGTCGAAATAGTCCTCCGGCCGAGCCACGGGCCGGGTCCGCATAATAGGCTCGAGCCGCGCCCACCACGGACCCGACCGGGCGGCGGCAACCATGTTCTCGTGCGACGGTTGGTCGTAGTTGCGCGGCATCTGGACGGCGAGTAAGGCGCCTGGCCTGAGCGGCCCGATCAGGTGCGGGAACAATTGGGCGTGGTTGTCGAGCCATTGGAGGGCTGCGTTGGAAAACAAGAGATCGGCGTCGCCGGGCGGCGACCAGGCGGCGAGGTCCGCCTCGCGCCATTCGATCGACGTGTCGCCAGTCATTGCGCGGGCCTGCGCCAGCATGGGGGGCGAGGAATCGATGCCCGTCACACGCGCGGCGGGCCAGCGCTCGGCCAAAAGCCGCGTGGTGATTCCGGTCCCGCAACCGAGATCGAAGACCGCGCGTGGACCCTCGTCACGCGAGAACGCGCGCATCACCACATCGAGCAGATCGAGGGCCGGCCGCGCGCGCAGGTGCGCGAACTTGACGTATTGCCGGGGGCTCCAATCAACCGCCGCCGGCGCGGCGTGCGTGCGCATGTCGCCGGGCGCCGGGCGGCGCGCGCTCATGGCATGGCCGCTGGTCCGGGGCGCTGCGCCGGCAACTCGAGCCGGAAGGTGGTGCCGTCGTCTTCCGAATGTAGAAGCGTGATCTCGCCACCGTGGGCGCGCATCACGTCGCGGGCTATGACCAGCCCCAGGCCCGTGCCGCCTGCGCGCGCCGACCCCGCGAACGGCTGGAAGAGGTCGTGGCGGGCCTTCACCGGAATGCCGGGGCCGTCGTCGGCGACGTCGATGACGACCCGCTCGTCGTTCGTCCTGGCGCTCACGCGCACGTTCGTGCAGCCCGCCTGGAAGGCGTTTTCGCCGAGGTTGGTGAACACCCGGAAGAGCTGCTGGCGGTCGGCATTGACTTCGACCGTCTCGGGAACCCCGTTGAGCCACCGCCGCGATGCGTCCGCGGTGGCGGCGGGAACTGCATGAATCGACTCGCCCGCCTCGGCCACCAGTTCGCGGAGCGCGAACCGGGTCGGTTTGAGCGATGGCGTGGCGTCGGCGACGAAGCTCAAGGTCTGGCTGCACAGCTCGACGGCCCGGTCGATCGACTGGTAGAGCCGGGGCGTGAACTTCTTGACCTCGGGATCGTCGATGTCGGCGAGCCGGTCCGAGATCAAGACCGCGGTCGAAAGACTGTTGCGCAGATCGTGATTGATCTTGGCTACCGCCGCGCCGAGGGTAGCGAGCCGCGTCTTCTGGCGGAGCGCGGCCCTGAGCTGTTCCTGCATCGCGGCCAATTCGCGCTGCGCGCCGCCGATCTCGTCACTGCGCGTGCTCGGGGCAAGGGTCCGGGACATGTCCTCGGGGTCTTCGCGAAACGCGGTCATGGTTTCGGTGATGCGGCGCATGGGGCGGACCAAAAGGAGGTGCAGGCTCAAATAAACGAGACCGGCAGTGATCAACGAGATGACGATGGAAAGCTGCAGAATCCGTTTGGAATAGTAGTACATGGCCTCGCGCATGGGGGTCTCGTTGAGAACCACCTCGATGGTTGTCTCCGGCCCCTTCGGCGAAGATCCGAGCACGCGGATGACGCGGTTCTCGTTGCGGCCCAAGGCATCGAACGCGTCGACGATCCACATCACGAAATTGCCGTGGCGCAGATCGAATGTGGCGTCGACCGCGGGCGGCATGTCCTTGCGCACCACCAGGATGTGCCTTCCCTCGGCGCGCAACACGATCGCGTGCACGCCCGTTTGGGCCAGGATCTCGTCACCCAGCCCCTTGCTGATGTCGAGTTCCGGCACTGCGTCCAGGGCGACCGTCGCCAGATGCGCGCGGTTCACGTGGTCCTCGAGATAGACCTTGCGAAACCGGGCGATGGAGGGGGTGTAGATGAGGAATTCCGCGACCATGACGAAGAACACCGTGAGCAGAAGCAGTCGGGCCGACAAGCCGATGGTCACTGGGCGTCGGGTTGAAGCGTCATCCGCCATGGCCGTCACCGTACATCACCGCGCCGCGGCGTCAAACCGGCCCCGAGCGGGCGATCCGCCGCCGCCTGGCGTCAACCCAGATGGCGCAACCATCCGACGAGGCGGCGGGTTCGCGGGCCGAACAGCGTCGGGGTAAAGAAGCTGGCGGCGGCGCGTTTGCTGGCCTCGCCGAAGGTGGGATAGGGAGACACCATCTTGGCGATCGCGCTCAGGCCGAGCCCCTCCTGGATCGCGAGAACCCAGGTCTGGATGAGCTCGCCAGCATGGGGGCCGACGATGCCGGCGCCGAGAATGCGGCCCCTCGGCGTCGCCACCACCTTGACGAGCCCGTCCATCTCAGATTCGGTGCGCGCGCGGTCGATTTCCGCGAACGGCCAGCGAAGGATCCGGATCCCACCCCCCCTTGCGACGGCTTGTTGTTCGGTGAGGCCGACCTGGGCGAGCTCGGGCGTTGTGAACGTCACCCAGGGAAAGGCGTCCAGGCGCACCTTGGCGGGAACGCGGAACAGCGCGTTCCGGATGACGATGGTGGCGTGGTAGGTGCACATGTGGGTGAATCGGTGGCCGCCCCGAACCACGTCGCCGATGGCGAATACGCGGCGGTTGTCGGTGCGCAGACGTGCATCCACCTTCACGCCGTCGGCGTCGAAGGCGATTCCGGCGCTTTCCAGCCCCAAATCGTCGACCCTGGCCCGGCGGCCGGCGGCCACCAGGATATGCGAGCCCGCGACGGTGTCTTCGGCGCCGTCGGGATTGCGAACCGTCACCACCACGCCCTTGTCCGATCGCGCGATGCGGGTGACGATGGTGCCCTCGCGTATCTCGACGCCGTCGTCCGCCAGCCGGTCGCGCACGACGCCCACCAGATCGGGGTCGTCTCGCGCCATGATCGAGACCTGCTCGATCACGCTCACCCGTGCCCCGAGTTGGCGGAACGCCTGCGCCATCTCGACGCCGATCGGACCGCCGCCGATGACGATGAGATGCTCGGGCAGCCGGGTGAGATCGAAGACGGTCTCGTTGGTGAGGTAACCCGCCTCCGCGAGCCCGGGAATCGGCGGGACCAGGGGCCGTGAGCCGGTGGCGAGCACGAAGCGCCGGGCGCTGATCCGCACCCCGTCCACTTCGATCGCGCGCGGGCTCACGAACCGCGCCGAGCCCTTGATCACCGTCGCGCCCAACCCTTCGAACCGTTCGACCGAATCGTTGGGCGCGATGGCGGCGATCGTCGCGTGGATGTGTTTCGAAACCGCTGCGAAATCGACGCCGGCGCCGTCGAGGTGGACGCCCAAGGCCGGCGCGCGGGCCGCCAAGGCCGCGGCGCGGGCCGACGCGAGCAACGCCTTCGACGGCACGCAGCCCCAGTTCAGGCACTCGCCGCCCATCTCGCCCTTTTCGACGAGGACGGTGGACGCGCCCATCTGTGCCGTTCCCGCGGCGACCGACAAGCCGGCCGCGCCGGCGCCGATCACGCAAATGTCAACGTCTCGCTCGTCCACCCTGGTCCGCCCGTTCAGTCCCTGGTGCGCCGCAATCTCTTATAAGCGATGGGAATCAGCGACAGTAACACCAATCCGCAGATCGGGATCAGGACTTCGGGCTCGAAGATGACGCCGAGGTCCGGCTGCTTTCCGGCGTCGATGATCATGGCGAGCCCGTTTCCCACCATGACGTAGACGAAACTTCCCGGAATGATGCCGAGGAAGGTGCCGAGCACGAAGGTCCATACCCGAACGCTGAGGAACGCGGGCACCAGATTGACCAGCCAGAAGGGAAACAGCGGGATCAGGCGCAGGACCAGGAGATAGCTGAGCGCGTTCTCGCGGAACCCCTCTTCCATCTTGCGGACCGTGGGACCCGCCCGGGCGCGGAAAGCCTCGCCGAGCCCGAGGCGCGTGGCGAGGAACAGCGCCGTCGCGCCCGCAGTGGCGCCAACCACCACGTACCCGGTCGCGGCCCACGTTCCGAAGAGGAAGCCGCCGGCAATGGTCATCCACACCGCGCCCGGTATCGAAAACGCGACGACCGAGGCATAGATCAGCACGTAGCACGCGACGCTCAGCGCTTGGTGCTCGGACCGCCAGGCGAGAAGCGTCTGGCGGTGATCGCGTAACACCTCGAAGCCGAGGTACTGGTCGAGCCCGAACGCGAAAAAGACGACGAGTCCGCTAGCAACGACGGTAATGGGCAACAACCGCCAGTGCGAAGAGCCTCGCGTTTCCGGTTTCTCGCGGCTGTCGTTGGTCGCGATCACGGCGGCCTTCCGTTCGGTCCCGCTCTCTCTCTCTCGGTCCAGGGGGTTGACGTCGCCGGGGGCGCGCGCCGAAAACCCGGCGAACTTCGATGCTCGGCGTCGTCGGTTCGAATTCCTGCGTGAAATCAGATTATTGGGAAGATCGGACCGAGGCGCCAGTCACCATCGCGTGATTCGCGAATCCGCAAGGACAGACCGCTGGTCGGGTATCGTTGACTTCGTATGGGCGAGCCCGTATACAGCGATCCGGGATTTTCCAGGATCGACCCATGAAACGTACGTTTCAGCCAAGCAGGCTCGTTCGCAAACGCCGCCACGGATTTCGCGCGCGGATGGCGACGGTGGGCGGTCGGAGGGTTCTCGCCAATCGACGCGCAAAAGGCCGCAAGCGTCTGTCCGCCTAGTCCTTTCGATCTCGCCGCCGTTTTGCGCCTCAAGCGGCGAGCCGACTTCGTTCGCGTCGCGCGCGCGGGGCGGAAATGGGTGGCACCCGGGCTGATTCTTCAGATGGCGGGTGCGTCCGAAGGGTGCAATCCGGCGGACGGTCGGGCAGTCGTGCGGGTCGGGTTCACCGTAAGCCGAAAAGTAGGAAATGCCGTGGTGCGCAACCGGGTCCGCCGCCGCCTCAAGGCCGCCGTCGGCGAAGTCATGCCCGCGTTCGCGAGCGCCGGCCGCGATTTCGTCGTCATCGGCCGCCGGGCGACGCGGGGGCGCCCGTATTCATCCCTCATCGCCGACTTGAAGCGTGGTCTGAAACGCCTCGACGCGTTCGAAGACCGGCCGGCTGGGGCGGCCGCAACGGGCGGCGGGATGAAAACAGCGAGGCACGGATGAACCCCGCGACCGCCCTCATTCGCTTCACGATCCGCGCCTATCGCTTGCTGATCTCGCCCGTGACCGGGCCTGCGTGCCGGTTCGAACCAAGCTGTTCCAGCTACGCCCTCGAAGCGGTGGATCGCCACGGTGCCGCAAAGGGGAGCTGGCTCGCGCTCAGACGTTTCGGCCGATGCCATCCATGGGGCGGGTCCGGCTACGATCCGGTTCCCGATCCCGATCCCAAGACCGTGCGCCGGTCCGCACCCGGCGGCGCCTGCGCCGCAGGACGGCGCTGAGCGGGCGGCGACGCCGCGATGCACCAGGACGTGACGGCCGATGGATAACCGCAATCTGATCCTCGCGATCGTCTTTTCCGTCGCGATCGTCTTCATTTACGAATGGCGATTCGCCCCGAAGCCTCCGCCGTTCGAGGTGGCGGGCCCCGAGCAGACGGAGACGACCAAGGGTGACGAGGGCCCCCGCGAGGTTCCGGCGCCCGGCCGCAGCGCGCGCGAGACCGACGCCCCGAAACCGTCGGCGGACATCGCGGCGGCTGGGTCGTCGGCGGGCCGGGGGCTTGGGCGCGCCGCAGCGATCGCCGCAGTGCCCCGCGTGAGAATCGATTCACCCCAGCTTCACGGTTCGATCTCGCTGCGCGGAGCGCGGATCGACGACTTGACGCTGGCGCGCTACCGCGAGACCGTGGACAAAGCCAGCCCGGAAATTGTCCTCTTGTCTCCCAAGGACGCCACGAACGCGTACTACGCGTATTTTGGCTGGGTCGGCGAAAACGAGACCGCCGTCCCCGGACCGGACACCGTATGGACCGCGGACCGCAAGGTTCTGGTTCCCGACTCTCCACTGACGCTGAGCTGGGATAACGGTGAAGGGCTTCGGTTCGTTCAAACCATCGCGCTCGACCGAAACTTCATGTTCACGGTCATCCAGCGTGTCGAGAATTCCACCTCCTCGCCAGTGACCGTCTTTCCGTTCGGCCTCGTATCGCGCCAGGGAACGCCGAAGGTCAGCCGGTTCTTCATCCTCCACGAGGGGCTTCTCGGAGTCTTCAACGGAACCCTCAGCGAGGTGGATTACGACGACCTTCAGGATGAGGGCGCCATCACGGAAACGACGAAGGGCGGCTGGATCGGCATCACCGACAAGTACTGGTTGACCGCGCTCGTTCCCGATCAGCAGGCCGAGGTCGGCACCCGTTTTCTCCACCGCCTCGCCGACGGCGACGACCGCTACCAGGTGGATTTCCTGCGCCCTGCGCTCGACGTTCCGGCTGGCGGCACGGCCGACGCGACGAGCCGGCTGTTCGCCGGCGCCAAGGAGGTCGCGCTGCTCGACGGCTACGCCGAGACTTACGACATCAAACTCTTTGACCGCGCCATCGACTTCGGCTGGTTCTACTTCCTCACCAAACCGATCTTCTACTCGCTCATCTTCATCAACGACCACGTCGGCAACTATGGCGTCGCGATCCTTCTGCTGACGGTGGGGATCAAGCTGATCTTCTTCCCGCTCGCCAACAAGTCCTACCGGGCGATGAGCAAGCTCAAGAAGCTACAGCCCGAGACCGTGAAGCTGCGCGAGCGCTTCGGCGAAGACAAGGCGAAGATGAACCAGGAGCTTATGGCGCTGTATAAGCGCGAAAAGGCGAACCCGGCATCCGGGTGTCTGCCCATGGTCGTGCAGATCCCGGTCTTCTTCGCGCTTTACAAGGTGCTGTTCGTCACCATCGAGATGCGCCAGGCGCCGTTCTTCGGCTGGATCAAGGATCTCTCGCAAGCCGATCCCACGTCGCTCTTCAACCTGTTCGGGCTGTTGCCGTTCGCGCCGCCCGATTTCCTCGCGATCGGGATCTGGCCGCTGATCATGGGCGCCAGCATGTTCATGCAACAGCGCCTGAACCCGCAACCGACCGATCCCATACAGGCCAAGGTCTTCCTCATGCTGCCGTTGGTCTTCACGGTGATCTTGGCGCCGTTTCCGGCCGGTCTCGTCATCTACTGGGCCTGGAACAACTCGCTTTCGATCCTCCAGCAGTGGGTGATCATGAAGCGCATGGGAGCGATCAGTTAGGCCCCGCGACCCCGATTCCGCGGCCCTCGCGGCCGAAGACCTCGAGTTCGGCCGCTGGCTGTTCGCGCAAAGCTGTGAGTTCGTCCTTGGCGTCGTCGGCGCCGATCAACTTCCCGAAGCGCGCTTGCCCGAGGTCGCGTTCGCCGGCCGCTCGAACGTCGGCAAGTCGAGCCTGGTGAACGCGCTCACCGGCCGCAAAACGCTTGCGCGAGTCTCGAACGCGCCCGGGCGCACCCGCCAGCTCAACTTCTTCACCCTCGGCGGGCGTCTGATGCTGGTCGATCTACCCGGCTACGGTTACGCCAAGGCGCCGCGCAGCGAGGCGAAGCGATGGACCGACCTCGCCGAGGCGTACTTGCGGGGCCGGCCGAATCTGCGCCGGGTCTGTCTGCTGGTCGATGCGCGGCGCGGCGTCGGCGAGAGCGACCGCGAGGTGATGGCGAAGCTGGATGCGGCCGCCGTCCCCTATCAGGCCGTGCTCACCAAATGCGACAAGCTTTCTCAGGCCCAACTCGCGCAGCTCACGGAAGCACTCGAACTCGAGCTCGCCGGGCACGGCGCCGCGGCGCCGCGAACGCTGGCGACGAGCGCGCGCACGCCGAGCGGAATCGCTGAGCTTCGCGCGGACCTCGCGGCGATTTCCCGCGACTGGCGAAGCGCGGGCGATTCGGATACGGTGCCGCCGCTATGACCAAGAACGCGGATAAGCTTCGCGACGAAACTTTCGTCCAGGCGCGGACACTTTCGGAAGCGCTTCCCTACATGCGCCGGCACGCGGGCCAGACCTTCGTCGTCAAGTTCGGCGGCCACTGCCTCACCACCCGTCG
>JASMAE010000397.1 GCA_030754475.1 Rhodospirillales bacterium | reverse complement strand
GACGCGATAATCAGGGTAGCGGAGCGTCACTCCCAGCTCCTTCTTGATTCGGCGGTTGTCGACAACGCGGTTGTCGCGCCAGAAACTTCGCGCCATCGCCGACATGTTTTTCTCGGCTTCGGCGAAGGGGACGAGCGGCGGCCCCTCGACGGCGAGGAGCGCGCAGGCGAAAGCCACGACGTCGGCGGACGCGGAAGCCTCATCGTCGCACAGGTTGTACACCGCGCCCGGCGCGGGGCGCGCCATCGACGCCATCAGCACGGCGGCGATATCATCGACGTGGATGCGCGAGAATCGGTGGCCCGGCCGGTCGACGCGCCGCGCGGTGCGTGCGCGCACTTGGTCGAGCGCGCTGCGAGCTGGACCGTAGATGCCAGCCAGCCGGAAGACGTGCACGGGAACGCCGCTGCGCTCGTGAAGCGCCAGCCAGGCCGCCTCCGCCGCCACGCGGCGGCGGCCACGGGCGGATGTGGGCCGGGGCCGCGCACTTTCGTCCACCCGCGCGCCGCCGGTGTCGCCGTAGACGCCGGTGCTCGAGAGATAGCCGGCCCACGTCAATCCCTCGATGCGGGCGATGTCGGCGCCGTGCCGATCGATGACCGGGTCTCCGGTGTCGTCCGGAGAAACCGAGCTCAAAAGATGGGTCACGCCTTGAAGAGCGTTGGGCGCAAGGGGCGTATCGTGATCGAACGGGAACGCATCGAAGCCAAGGGATTCCATCTCGGCCTTCACGCTCGCGTCGCGACACGTGCCCGCGATTCGCCAGCCCCGGGCGGCGAGCGCCGGCGCCAGGCGGCAGGCCGAGTAGCCCATTCCGAAACAGAAAAGCCGCATCTCTTCGGCTCCCAACGGCGGGCGCGGACTCTACGGGCGCGCGAACATGTCAGGCAAGGAAACGAGCCACCCCGCCGAGATCGTTTTTTGCGCCGCCGCCGTCTGCGCCGTCGCCCTTTCGGTGAGTGCCGCCCGCGCCAACCGCAAGCGCATGGATCAACGCGTTCGCCAGCGCATTATCCGTTTAAGCGGAACCGGCCCAAGCGTCTCAAAAGTCGAGATTTGCGTATTGCTTGGCCGGAACGAAGCCGGGAATGGTGTCGCCCAAGAGCGGCCGGAAGCTGGGTCGCGACTTGACGCGCGCATACCAGTCCTTGGCGGATTCGTGGTCCTGCCACGGGACGTCGCCCAAATAATCGACTGCCGACAGGTGCGAGGCGGCGGCGATGTCGGCGAGCGAGAACTCGTCGCCGCCCAGCCAGTTCCGGCGCTCGACCAAATAAGCGATGTAATCGAGGTGAATGCGCACGTTTGCGAGCCCCGCTCGAATGGCCCCTGTGGCCGGCTCACCGAGGCGCAGGAAACGCTTCATCACCTTCTCGCCGACCAGGTTCTCCGTCACTTCGGAATTGAACTTGCGGTCGAACCAGGCTATCAGGCGCCGCACCTCGGCCCGCTCGTGCGGATGGCGGCCGATCAGCGAAGGCTCGGGATGGACCTCTTCCAGGAACTCGCAGATGGCGTCGGACCCGCAGATCGCTATTCCGTCGGGCTCGACAAGAACCGGCACCTCGCCCGCCGGGTTGATGGCGAGAAACGCCTCGCGCCGCTCCCAGACGTTTTCCACGCGCATCTCGAACTCAAGCTTCTTCTCGACCAGACTGACCCGCACCCTGCGGCATTGCGGAGAGAGCCAGAGCTGATAGAGCGTTCGCATGCGCCCCTCTTACACCGAAAACGAGGCGGCCGGAACCGTCGCCCCGCCTTCGCGAAGCCCGCTCCGGCGGGCGAAGGGAGGTTGACGGCGGCGATTCGAATGCGACGCGGCAACGTAACGCGGTGTCGGCGCGTCTCCGCTCACGCGCATTTTATCGGATTTGTTGAGGGGCCCATGGCCGAAACTGATAAAATACGCGCAAGCTTCGGATCGCGGCCCCAACGGTTCGAGGGCGTCGGCACGAAGAGGAGCGGTTCAACATGATCATCAAACGACGGCGCCGATCCGACGTCCGGACCTCGGAAATCACGCCGAAAGACGTTTACATGGAGCGCCGGCGTTTCATCGCCGCGGGCGCAGGCGCGCTTTTGTTCGGCGCCGCAGGCGTAACGCCGACGGCGGCGGCGCGTGCCAAGCTCGACGGCGTCGTCCAAGGTCTTTACCAGACGGACGAGAAGTGGACGCCTTACGACGACGTCACGTCCTACAACAACTTCTACGAATTCGGCACCCTGGAAGTTGATCGTCACGGTGGCCTCGGGTTCGTTCGAGACCTCGATGCCCTCGATCTCGGCGTCGGGAAGGGGGATGTCTCCGCTCAGGCAATGGCTCACCACCACGTCTTGAAGCTCGGCCGTCGTGAACACCAGTTTACGGATCTCGATCGGCATCGCTTTCCCTTTCGCAACCCATTCCCGGCGCCGGCGTCTAGAGCGGATCGCGATTGATTGGAACCGCATGGCAGTTTCGATCAATCGCGCAAACCCGCTCGACCTCGATAGTGTAGACCAGATTCACGTACCCGGTGGATCGCCACATGCGAATCCGAACGACCGCTATCTGGTCTAGTGAGCCACGCTCCAGTCGGAGCCGCAACCCGTGTCGACCACCAGGGGGACGTCCAGGTACGCGGCCGACTCCATCACGCCGCGGACCACGTCCGAAGTCTCGTCGGCTTCCCCTTCCGGGACCTCGAAGATCAGCTCGTCGTGCACCTGAAGCAGCATGACGGCGTTCAGTCGGGCGCCTTCCAGCGCGCCTGGGATGCGGATCATGGCGCGCTTGATGATGTCGGCGGCGCCTCCTTGAAGGGGCGCGTTGATGGCCGCGCGTTCGGAGAAATTGCGTCGCGGCGGGCTCTTGTCCCGGATCCCGGGCACATGGCACCGGCGCCCGAATGGGGTGGTTACGTAGCCGGTCTTGCGGGCGCCATCGACCGTGCGGTCCATGTATTCGCGGATTCCCGGATAGCGGGCGAAATAGGCGTCGATGTACTGGCCCGCTTCCGAACGCCCGATGCCGAGTTGCCGCGCCAGCCCGAAAGGGGAGATCCCGTAAATGATTCCGAAGTTGATGGCCTTGGCTTGGCGCCGCACCAGGGGATCCATGCCTTCCACGGGCACGCCGAAGACCTGCGAGGCCGTGAGCGCGTGGATGTCGAGGCCGTTGGCGAACGCCGACTTCAGGGCGTCGATCCCGGCCACGTGCGCGAGCAGGCGGAGCTCGATCTGCGAGTAGTCGGCCGACAACAGCACATGGCCGTCTTCGGCGACGAAGGCGCGGCGGATCTTCCGCCCCTCTTCGGTGCGCACCGGAATGTTCTGGAGATTCGGATCGGTCGACGCGAGCCGGCCGGTCGAAGCGCCCGCCATGGCGTAGGACGTATGGACGCGCCCGGTCTCGGGGTTGATCTCTTGGATCAGGGCGTCCGCATAGGTGGACTTGAGCTTGGCGAGCTGGCGCCAGTCCAGCATCCGGGCCGCGATCTCGATGCCTTGGGCGGCCAGATCATCGAGCACGTCGGCACCGGTGGCATACGCGCCCGTCCGCCCCCTCCTTCCCCCGGGAATGCTCATCTCGTCGAACAGCACCTCGCCCAGTTGCTTGGGCGAGCCGACGTTGAATTCGTGCCCCGCGAGCGCGTGGACCTCGACCTCGAGATCGGCGAGGCGCTTTTCGAAGTCGGCGCTCAAGCGCTTCAGCTCCGCAGCGTCGACTCGGATGCCGGCGCGCTCCATGTCCCTCAACACCGGGATCAGCGGACGCTCCAGCGTCTCGTAGACGGAGACCAGGCGTTCGGGCACCAGCCGCGGCTTCAAGAGGCGGTGAAGGGCGAGGGTGACGTCCGCGTCCTCGGCCGCGTAGGCGAGCGCCGCCTCGATCGGCACCCGGTCGAACGTCACCCGGGATTTCCCGGTCCCGGCCACGTCGGCGAACTTGATGGTCTCGCGACCGAGATGAAGGCGCGCGAGCTCGTCCATGCCGTGGCCGTGTAGGCCGCCCTCGAGGACGAAGGACAGCACCATGGTGTCGTCCACCGGCGTCGGGTGCACGTCGTGACGGACGAACACGTGCATGTCGTACTTTATGTTCTGGCCCACTTTGAGGACGGCCGGATCCTCGAGCAGGGGTTTGAGGATTGCGAGCGCGTCGGCGAGCGGAATCTGCTGGGTCTCGGCGTGCTCCGACGGCGCGCCCGAGAGCTCGAGCGCGCCCTGATCCGCCGACCCCTTGTGCGCGAGCGGGATGTAGCATGCGCGCCCGCCATCCAGCGCCAGCGACACCCCCACCAGCTCGGCGCGCATGGCGTCCAGCGACGTGGTCTCGGTGTCCACCGCGACTAGGCCTGCGGCGCGCGCGGCGTCGGCCCAACCGGCCAGCGCGTCGGTCGTCAAGACCAGCTCGTAGCCGTTCTCCGGCGCCGGCCCGGATTCTGGCACCGTCGCTAGCGCCGGTGCGGACCCGGGCGCAACGTGGGCCTGCAGGCGGCTTTGGACTCGCGCCAGCAAAGACTTGAAGCCATAGGCCTTCAGGAAACCGAGCAGGACTTCCGCCTCGGGGGCCTTGACTGCGAAGTCATCGAGCGGTGTGTCGATGGGTACGTCGTCCTTGAGGCGGACGAGTTCGCGCGAGACGCGCGCCAACTCGGCCTCGTCGAGCAGCGATTGGCGGCGCTTGGGCTGCTTGATTTCGGGGGCGCGCGCGAGAAGTGTGTCGAGGTCTCCGTATTCCTCGATCAGCTGGGCCGCGGTCTTCACCCCAATGCCGGGCACACCCGGCACGTTGTCGGTGGAATCGCCCGCCAAGGCTTGCACGTCCACCACCTTGTCGGGGCCGACGCCAAACTTCTCGCGAACTTCGGCAGGCCCGATCATGCGACCGCGCATGGCATCGAACATGACCACGCCTTCTTTGACGAGCTGCATCAGGTCCTTGTCCGAAGACACGATGGTGACGTCGGCGCCCGCGGCGCGGGCCAGGCGCGCGTAGGTAGCGATCAGATCGTCGGCCTCATACCCCTCGGCTTCGACGGCGGCGAGGTTGAAGGCCCGCACCGCCTCGCGGACGAGCGCGAACTGCGGGATCAGCTCCTCTGGCGGATCGGGGCGGTGGGCCTTGTAGTCCGGGTAGATGTCGTTACGAAAGGTGCGCCGCGCGTGATCGAAGATCACCGCGATGTAATCGGCGTCGGTGTCGTCGAGCAGCTTCATCAGCATCGACGTGAAGCCGTAGACGGCGTTGACCGGCGTCCCGTCGGAACGTGTCATCGGTGGCAGCGCGTGGAAGGCGCGGAAGATGAAACCCGATCCGTCGATCAGGTAGACGTGACGGGGTTTGTCGGCGTTCAGTAGCTTGCCGCCCGATCGGCGTCCTTGTCGAGAACGTAGCGGCGGCTGCAGTACGGACAGACGATCGCGCCTTCGTCGCCGATCTTCAAGTAAACGGCCGGATGGCCGAGCGGTCCGCCGCCGCCGTCGCAACGGACGGTGCGGGTTTCCGCACGGATGGTTTTCTCTGGGTCCATGATGCGCTCGAGCGGCGTTGACCGGAACGACGGGCGGATGATACCGAATGCTCTTCCACAATCAACGCTCGCGTTGGCCTTGGCGCCATGACCGCAAACTTCGATGCCGAGCCGCGATCGCCGGCGCCGCGCACAGCAAAAACCGGCCGTCTCGGCGCCGCCGGACGGGCGGCCGCGCTGGTGCTTGCCGCCGCCGTGGGGGCCTGCGCACCCCGGATCGAGCCGCCCGGACCGCCGGTGGCGAAGCCGGCGCTCGGGGCCGAGACCTTCGTCGCCGCGGACGGCATGGCGGCGCCCGTCCGGCGCTGGCTGCCCGACGCGGGGCCGGTGAAGGCGTCCGTGATCGCGCTTCACGGCTTCAACGACTACTCCCGCTTCTTCCAGGGCGCCGGCCTTTACCTCGCCGACCGGGGGTATGCGGTGTACGCCTACGACCAGCGCGGCTTCGGGCGTGCCGGCACGCCCGGGCTCTGGCCCGGAACCGAGGCGCTCGCGGACGATCTGAAGGCGGTCGCCGGCGCCGTTCGCGCCCGCCATCCGGGACGGCCGTCCTACCTGATCGGCGCCAGCATGGGGGCGGCGGTGATCATGGTGACGATGGCATCTGCGGATGCGCCGCCGGTCGACGGCGTGGTCTTGTCGGCGCCCGCGGTTTGGGGACGGGCGACCATGGCGCTCCACCAGCGGGCCGCGCTCTGGATCGCCGCCCACACGCTGCCGTGGCTCAAGCTCACGGGCCAGGGGCTCAACATCCGGGCGTCAGACAACACCGACATGCTGAGGGCCTTGGGGCGCGATCCGCTGGTGATCAAGCGGACCCGGATCGACGCGATTTGGGGCCTGGTCGAGCTGATGGACTCAGCCCTCGCGTCCTCGGCCGCGCTTCCAGGCCCAACGCTGATCCTGCTCGGCGCCAACGATGAGGTGATCCCCGATAAGTCCTTCCGCGACATGGTGCGCCGGCTGGCGCCGACCGAGGGCGATCGGCGCCGCCTCGCATTCTATGAAGGGGGTTGGCACATGCTGCTCCGCGACCTCCAGGCCGAGACGGTGTGGGCCGACATCGCCGCCTGGCTCGACGACACAAGCGCGCCGTTGCCGTCCGGCGCCGATGCGCGGGCGGCCAAGCTGGGGGCCGAAGTGCGTGGGCGCTGAGCGCGCGAGCGTAGCCCTGGCCCGCTGCCAGGGATTGGGCTAAGCTCGGATGCACGTGCACCCGTAGCTCAGCTGGATAGAGTGCTGCCCTCCGAAGGCAGAGGTCACAGGTTCGAAT
>JASMAE010000396.1 GCA_030754475.1 Rhodospirillales bacterium | reverse complement strand
CAACGGAGTATCGGCGACAAGAGCCGGCGCCGTACCGACCCACAGCTCGTTGCTGGAGACCGTCATCGTTCGGCTCCCTGCAGCCGAACCCTCGGGTCGAGCATCGAATAAAAGATGTCGACCACCAGATTGATGAAGATGAACATGAAGACCGTGATCATGAGGTAGGCGACTACGACCGGGCGGTCGAGCACGTCGATCGAATCGATGATCAGCTTGCCCATGCCGGGCCAGGAGAAGACTGTTTCGGTGACCACGGAGAACGCGATGACGTTGCCGAGTTCGAGGCCGAGCACGGTGACGACGGGGATCAAGATGTTCTTGAGCACGTGAACCAAGACGACCCGCCGCTGGCCGAGCCCCTTGGCATAGGCGAACTTGACGTAGTCCATGAACAGGGCCTCGCGCATTCCGGCCCGTGTTAGGCGGATGACGAGCGACATCTTGAAGAGTGCCAAATTGATCGCGGGCAGGATCAAGTGCGATAGCCCATCGAGGGTGAACAGGCTCAACTGGAGGCCGAGGACGGGGATGGTATCGCCCCTGCCCGTCGCCGGGAGCCAGTCGAGCGCGACCGCGAAGATCATTATGAACATCAGCCCGACCCAGAAGCTGGGCAGGCTGAAGCCGAGGATGGAGCCCCCCATGATCAGCTTGCCGCTGACCGAATTGGGCTTGAGTCCCGCCCACATGCCGAGCGGAATGCCGATCACGATGGCCATGAACATGGCCGAGAATGCGAGCTCCATGGTCGCCGGCATGCGCTCGAAGATCAAGTGGATCGCGGGAATGCCCGCCCTGAACGAGACCCCGAGCTCGCCCTTGAGCGCGTTCTTCACGAAGACGAAGTACTGCTCGTGCAACGGCAGGTGAAGCCCCAAGGCGCGGATCACTTGCTCGCGACACGGGCCGTCGCAATCCTGGCCGATCAGGATGTCGACGGGGTTGCCGATGACCATGACGCCGAAGAAGACGATCAGCGTCATGACGAAGACCACGACGACGCTCTGCATCAGGCGGCGGATGATGAATACGCTCATGCGGTCGTCCCCGCCTCGGCGGTCGCTTCAGACGGCGACGGGCAGCCTCCCAGGGGAAGGCTGCCCGCGGTTGTCGCTGGATACGCCTATTTGGTCTTGATCACGTTTTGCGCCAGCGTCATTTCATCGAGGCGCGAAATGTACTCGATGCCGGGGCGCGACGCCCAGGTGTTGAGCTGGTAATGAAGCGGAATGACGGCAATGTCTTCGACGGCGATTCCGATCGCCTGCTTGAACAGCTTCTCTCTCTCGTCGTTGTCTACTGTGACCATTCCCTTCTCGATAATGCGATCGACCCGGGGATTTGAATAACCCCGAGGCGTGCAACAGTAGGGCGTGCCCGGCCAAGTGGTGTGGATCAGGTGGTTAAGTTGTGCCGAAGGCTCACCCGTCGACACGCTGTGGGATCCCAGCCAGAAGCTGTACGCCCCTGTGTTGGCGGTGGTGTAATAGGTGGCCACCGGGTGGGTCCGGACCTCAACCTTGATGCCGATCCGGGACACCATCTGGGCCACCGTCTGGACGATTTGCTTGTCGTTGATGTAGCGGTCGTGGGTGCCGTTGAGGGTGACCCGGAAGCCGTCCGGATAGCCGGCCTCGGCCAACAGTTTCTTGGCGCGGTCCGGATCGTATTCTCCGGGCTTTAGGTCTTCGTTGTAGCCGAAGAACCCTGGCGGCACCAACTGCGTGGCGAGGATGGCGTTGCCCTCCATCACCTTGTCGACGATGGCTTCCTGGTTGATCGCCAAGGAGATCGCCTTCCGCACCTTCCAATCACGGGTCGGGTTTGGCCAAAGCGGCTTACCGTCGTTGGTCAGCATGCTCGGCGAGAGATCCCGGTTGGTGTCGAGGTGTAGGAACACCGGGCGATTCGACGATCCCTGCCAGACTGAAACGCTTGAATCCTTTTTTAAAGTGTTGATGTCCGCCGGCGGCACAAAGTCAATCAAGTCCACATCGCCAGCCCTAAGCGCGGCAACGCGGGACGGGCCCGATTTGATCGGCTTGATGGTCACGCGGTCCCACTTGGGCTTGCCGCGCCAATAATCGGGGTTAGCCTTCATGACAATGCGGTCACCCGACACGTACTCGACGAACTTGAAAGGGCCGGTGCCGATGGTCGCCTTGCCGGAGTTGTAGTCGGCAGACGTTGCGCCATCACCATTCTTCCTGGAAACGATGGCGAACTGCGCCACGTCGGTCTCCATCAACGGGTACGGGGCCTCGGTCGAGACGCGGACGGTGAAGTCGTCCACCTTGGTGACTTTCTTGCCCCGAATGTATTGCGAAAACGGACCCGGCGCGTTCACCACCTGGGGAATGCGCTCCCAGGTAAAGACCACGTCGTCGGCCGTAAACGGCGATCCGTCTTGCCACTTGACGCCCTCGCGCAGCTTGAACTCCCAGGTCTTATCATCGAGCGCCTTCCACGAGGCGGCGAGACCCGGCACGAGTTCCATTTTGTCGCCAAATTCGATCAGATGGTCGAAGAAGTGGCGGTCGATCTGGATGTTGACGATCAGGGTCTGCCAATGGGGATCGATGCCGCTCGTTTCCGTCTTGACAGCGAGTTTGAGTTCGTCGGCCGAGGCCGCGCTCCACAGCAGGGTGGCGGCGACGCCGGAAACGAGGCCGGCGAGCAGGTTTTTCATGGGTTATCCTCTTAAACGTTGCACCTGTTCGGTCCCGGGTTTGCGCCCCGGACCATTGATCTTGGCGTGGAAGACCGACCACGCACCATCGAATGCCGACGCCCGCGACCGCATTTTAAACGACCAATGCGGATGCGCGCGCACGCCTTTGGAGCGAATAGTATAGCAGGCTTGTTAATCGATCGTACGTGTTTTATCCGGTGCGGTTACGCAGTGCCACGATGGTCCCGGCGATGAGGGAACGCTTTCGGATCATTGGCCACGTGTCGGGCGTCATCCCGTGGTACGGCCATTGAGAAGGCCGCTATTCGGTTCGCAGACGAGGAGGAAAGCAAGCCATGAATTGGGGAAGAACGATCACCGTGGTCGATGCCCACGCCGAGGGCGAGGTCGGCCGGGTCGTCGTCGGGGGTGTGCTGCCGCCCCCGGGACGGACGATGTTCGACAAAATGCGTCACATGGAGACCGAGGGGGACTGGTTGCGCCGGTTCCTGCTCAACGAACCCCGCGGCGGAGGAACCTGGTGCGCCAACCTCGTCGTGCCGCCGACGACGCCGGAAGCGGACGTGGGCTTCATCATCATGCTGGTCAACGGATACGCGCCCATGTCCGGCTCCAACACCATCTGCACGGCCACCGTGCTTCTGGAGACCGGGATGATTCCCATGACCGAGCCCGAGACCCGGTTCGTCCTCGAGGCGCCGGGTGGCTTGGTGGGTGTCACGGCGAGGTGTCGCGACGGCCGCTGCGAGCAGATCAAGTTCACCAACGTGCCCTGTTTCGTCTTCCACCTCGACCACCCGCTCGAGGTGGAAGGGGTGGGCACGATTCCCGTCGACGTCGCCTACGGCGGCGTGGTGTTTGCCTTCGCCGACGCCCACGCGCTCGGCTTCGCCGTCAAGCCCGACGAGGCGCGGGACCTGGCCGCCATGGGCGGGCGCATCATCGCCGCCGCGGCCGCGCAGATCGAGGCCATACACCCCGAGAATCCGGAGATCCATACGGTCTCCATGGCGGCCATCGCCGTTTCCGTCGTCGACGCCGAGGACGGGCGCAAGCTGGGCCGCAACGCGGTCGTCCCCCGGCCGCCGCCATATCACATCGACCGCTGCCCCACCGGCACGGCGACCTCGGCGCGGCTCGCCATCATGCACGCTCGGGGCCAGATCAAGCCGGGCGAGACGTTCGAGAACCGCTCGATCATCGATTCCCGCTTCGATGCCGAGATCGTCGGCACCACCGAAGTGGGTGGCATCCCGGCGGTCACTCCGGCCGTTGCCGGGCGCGGCTGGATCAGCGGCATTCACCAGTACGGCCTCGATCCCACGGACCCGTTCCCCGACGGGTTCCGTCTCGACGAAGGCGCGCTCGTGTGAGCCCGGCCATAACCCGATTCGTGGCGGCGGCGACCCGAACCCCTTGCCGATCGCAATGGTGACACCGGCGCCGTGGTGGCCTACCGTGGGACTTAAATTCGTGCGGATCGGACGCGATACGAAGCAGTGAGGAAAACGGAAATGGCCCACGCGACGGCCTCGACACCGGCAATTCGGACCATTCACAAGGAGCACCAGCACCTGAGCTGGGACAACGCGCACCCCCCCGCGCTTACGGTCGCCCCGGGCGAGACCATCGAGTTTAGGGATATCGACGGCACCCTCGGCCAGATAACACGGGACTCGACCGCAGACGACATCCGAAACCTGGACTTTTCGCGTGTCAACGCCATCTCCGGGCCGGTCTACGTGGACGGCGCTCGGCCCGGCGACGCACTCAAGGTCACGCTGGTCGGCTTCGAGGGGCCGGGCTGGGGATGGACGGCTATCGTCCCCGGTTTCGGGCTGCTGGCCGATGACTTCCCCGTCCCCGCGATCAACATCTGGAGTTACGACACCGGCTTTGGCAAGCCGGCCGCTTACGGCCCCGGCGCCCGAATCCCCCTTAAGCCGTTTTGTGGCACTGTGGGCGTGGCCCGGGCGGCGCCCGGCAGCCACAGTACGATTCCCCCCTACCGCAGTGGCGGCAACATGGACATCCGGGACCTGACGCTTGGCGTCGAACTCTACCTTCCGGTCGAGGTCGAGGGTGCGCTTTTCTCGATCGGCGATCCCCATGCCGCTCAGGGAGACGGAGAGGTCTGCGGAACGGCCATCGAGACGCTGGCGAGCGTGAGCGTGCACCTTGAGCTGGAAAAGGGGGCCAACCTGCCCTTCCCGCGCTTCGTGACTCCGGGGCCGGTGAGCCGCCACCTGGACAGCAAGGGCTACGAGGTGACGACGGGGATCGGGCCCGATCTGATGGAGGCCGCGAAGGACTGCGTGCGCGGTATGATCGACCTCGTCAGCGCGCGGTATAGCATGCGGCCCGAGGACGCCTACATGCTGTTGAGCGTCTGCGGCGACCTCAGGATCAGCGAGGTGGTCGACCGCCCGAACTGGGTGGTCTCGTGCTATCTGCCGCGCCTCGTGTTCGACTGAGTTCCGGCCGCTGGAGATTGGGAACCCGCAGCGTTAGGTCGCAATCGCGAAAGGACGTGCGGAAAGCGGACGTATTGACATCCCTGAGCCCCATTCTATAACGACGGATCTTTCGGTACCCTGCGCGACGCGCTATGGTGCGAAAATCAGCGAAACACGCGGTTTTTGGGAGGGAACGATGAGCCAAATTATCAGCAATTTTTGGGTCAAATCACAGTCCATCTATCGGCGCCAGCTGCTCAGAACCGTGGCCGCGATAGGAGTGGCGCTGGCTCTCTCCGGGCTTGTCATGACCCCGGGCGCGGTGGCCCAAGAGGGTCTCTTAAAGAAGTTTGATGTTGAGATTCCGAAGGTCAACGTCCGGTTCGGAATGTCGGCGTTCGGAGATCACAACATTCACTCGATCAGCATTATCAATGGC
>JASMAE010000395.1 GCA_030754475.1 Rhodospirillales bacterium | reverse complement strand
ATGGAAGACGTCGAGGACGTGATCATGGGCTGCACCAACCAGGCCGGCGAGGACTGCCGCAACGTCGCCCGCCACGCGACACTTCTTTCGGGCCTGCCGACCGACGTCGCCGGCGTCACCGTGAATCGGCTGTGCGGGAGCGGGCTTGCCGCGACCCTGGACGCGGCGCGCTGCGCATCCGTCGGCATGGGCGATCTGTTCGTCTCCGGCGGCGTCGAATCCATGAGCCGGGCGCCGATCGCCATCGCCAAGGCGGAAAAAGCGTTCAGCCGCCAGGTCACCGTCTTCGACACGACCATCGGCGCCCGTTTTCCTAACCCCAAGGTGATCCAGCGCTACGGCAACGACACCATGCCCCAGACCGCCGACAACATAGGGGAAGAGCTTGGCATCAGCCGCGAAGAGGCGGACGCGTTCGCCTACGCATCTCAACAGAAGTACGTCGCCGCCAAGGCCGACGGCTTCTTCGAGGGCGAGTTGCGCGCGGTCGAAGTGCCGGGAAGGAAGCGCGGCGACGTCGTGACCGTGACCGAGGACGAGCATCCCCGTCCCGAAGGCACGCTCGAGAAGATGGCGACGCTCCGGCCTTTGTTCGAAGGAGGCCAGGTGACCGCGGGCAACGCGTCGGGCATCAACGACGGGGCGTGCGCGCTGTTTGTCGGCACCGAAGCCGCGGGCGAGAAGGCGGGCGCCAAGCCCTTGGCGCGCATCATCTCGGGTGGCGTCGCCGGGGTCGAGCCGCGGGTGATGGGCTTGGGTCCGGTTCCGGCGGCACGCAAGGCGCTCGCGCGCGCGGGCCTCGAGATCAAGGACATGGACGTGATCGAGGTCAACGAGGCGTTCGCGATCCAGGTGTTGGGGTGCCTCAAGCTGCTCGAGATCCCCTTCGACGATTCGCGGGTCAATCCCAACGGTGGCGCGATCGCGCTGGGCCACCCGCTGGGCGCCTCGGGCGCGCGCCTGGCGCTGACAGCGACCCGGCAGTTGCACCGCACGGGCGGGCGTTACGCGCTGGTGAGCCTTTGCATCGGTGTCGGCCAGGGGATCGCCGCGATCGTGGAAAGAGTCTAGACGGCTCGGGAGAGCATCATGTTGGACGCTTATGTTTACGACGGCATCCGCACCCCGTTCGGACGCCACGCGGGCTGCCTGGCCATGGTCCGGCCCGATGATCTCTTGGGCGACACCATCGCCGCGCTGATCAAGCGCGCGCCGTTCGATGCGGACGACATCGAAGACGTGATCTGCGGCTGCACGAGCCAAGCCGGCGAGGACAGCCGCAACGTCGCCCGCCACGCCGCGCTGCTGGCCGGCCTTGCGCCGGACATTCCCGGTCTCACCGTGCATCGCCAGTGCGGAAGCAGTCTCAACGCCGTCTTGGATGCCGCGCGCTGCGTGACGCTCGGCGAGGGCGAGCTGTTCATGACCGGCGGCGTCGAGTCCATGAGCCGCGCGCCCATCGTCATGGGCAAGTCCGAAAAGGCGTACGGCCGCGCGGTGCGGGCTTTCGATTCCACCGGCGGCTTCCGATTTCCGAACCCCCGCTTTGTCAAAACCTACGGCGAGATCTCTATGCCCGAGACCGCCGACAACGTCGGCCGCGAACTGGACATCGGGCGCGAGGAATCGGACGTCTTCGCGCTCGCCTCGCAACAAAAGTATGCCGCTGCCAAGGCGGACGGCTTTTTCGCCGACGAGTTGCGCTCGGTCGAGGTTCCGGGCGCGAAACGGGGCGAGACCCGGACCATCGCCGACGACGAACACCCGCGTCCCGACACGTCAATGGAGAAGCTCGCGAAACTGAAGGCGCTCAACGCCGATGGCGTGGTCACGGCGGGCAACGCTTCGGGCGTCAACGACGGCGCCTGCGCGCTTTACGTCGGGTCCCGGGCGGCCGGCGAGAAGGCCAGCGCCGAGCCGCTTGTGCGCATCATCTCTGGCGGGGTCGCCGGCGTCGAGCCCCGGGTCATGGGCCTGGGACCCGTGCCCGCGTCTAAGAAGGCGCTGGCGCGCGCCGGCCTCGAGCTCAAGGACATGGACGTGATCGAAATCAACGAGGCATTCGCGACCCAGGTACTCGGGTGCTTGAAGGAGATGGGAATCGCCTTCGACGATACGCGCGTCAACTCCAACGGCGGCGCCATCGCCGTCGGCCATCCGCTCGGTGCGTCGGGGGGGCGACTGGCGCTGACGGCCGCCCGCCAGCTCAAGCGCTCGGGTGGGCGCTACGCGCTCG
>JASMAE010000394.1 GCA_030754475.1 Rhodospirillales bacterium | reverse complement strand
CGCCGCCCGCGAAGACCACGTCCTGTTTGCCCAGTTGCACGAGCTCGGTCGCGTTGCCTATGCAGTGTGCGCTGGTCGCGCAGGCCGAGCTGATCGAGTAGCTGACACCCTTGATCTCAAACGCGGTTGCCAGCGTCGCCGAGTTGGTGCTCGACATGGTTCGCGGGACCATGAACGGACCCACCCGCTTCGGCCCCTTCTCGCGCGCCACATCGAACGCCTGCAACAGGTTCTTCGTCGACGGCCCCCCCGAACCCACGATCATGCCCGTCCGCTCGTTCGAGACCATGGTCGGCTCGAGCCCGGAATCCTCGACCGCCTGGACCATGGCGACGTAGTTGTAGGCCGCCCCGTCGCCCATGAACCTTCGGAACTTGCGGTCGACGACCGCATCTAGGTCGATGTCGGGACGCCCGTGAACCTGGCTGCGGAACCCCATCTCCCGGTATTCCTCGGAAAACGTGATTCCCGAACGGCCCTCACGCAGCGCGTTCACGACGTCTGCGGCGCTGTTTCCGATGCTGGATACGATCCCAAGTCCCGTAATAACTGCGCGTTTCATGGCCGTCCCGTCCCTGTCACTCGTCGCTGAACGCGCCCTCCGGCGCCGTGAATACACCGACCCGCATGTCCTTGACTTCGTAGATCGGCTGCCCGTCGGCGGACACCGACCCGTCGGCGATAGCCAGGCTCACTTGGCGCTGGATGACGCGCTTTACGTCGATCCGGTATTCGAGTCGCTTCGTCGAAGGCGCCACCTGACCAGCGAATTTCACCTTTCCGACGGCGAGCGCCCGGCCCCGTCCCGGGGCGCCAATCCACCCCAGAAAGAACCCGGTCAACTGCCAGAGCGCATCGAGGCCGAGGCAGCCGGGCATCACGGGATCCGATTCGAAATGACACTGAAAGAACCAAAGATCGGGTTTGATGTCCAGTTCCGCGAGAATTTCCCCTTTTCCGTAACGGCCACCCGTCTCCGCGATCCCGACGATCCGGTCGATCATCAGCATCGGCGGCAGCGGCAGGCGCGCGTTACCAGGGCCGAACAGCCGTCCATGGGCGCATTCGATCAAATCCTCACGCAAATAGCTGCTCTTTCGTTGCAAATCGCGAACGGCCTGACGCCTCCTCCTTTGTGATTGCATATATGTACTGATCGCGAAAAAGACGAATCCTGGCGCGCGGACGCTCAGCCGCACCCTCGCCGGGCCGCAAGCAAGAGGTCGGGAAAGTCGCTGAAGATCGAATCGACGCCCCATTCCCAGAAGATGCCGGCGCGCCTCGGATCGTTGACCGTGAAGACCGCGAGCCAGAGCCCGGCCGATTTAATCTCACGCACGCGCGCGGGCGTGAGCGATGGCGCTGAGACGTGCAGCGACGCGCACCCTAGGCGCACGGCCGCCGAACGCCAATCCCGTGGCACGTGGTGGGCGACGAGGCCGCGGGGAAGCTCGGGCGCAAGGCGCCGCACCGCATCGAGAATCGTGCGTGACGTGCTGGAAAGCAAGAGTGGCGGAGGCGGGGGGCGGCCGCGGCCGGCCCTCACGGCCCGCGCGATCGCGCGCAACGAGTTTTCGACCAGGGCGGCCGCGCGCCCCGGCGCTGGCTTGAGCTCGACGTTGGCGCCGAGCCCGAGATCGCGAACGCATGCGATCGCGGCTTCCAGGCTGGGAATGGTCTCGCCGGCGAAACACGGATCGAACCACGCGCCCGCGTCCAGCGACGCGAGCGTCTCCATCGGTGTTGTCGACACCCGGCCCGGGGCGCCGGTCGTACGCTTGAGCGTCGGATCGTGCATGACGACCGGCGCGCCGTCGGCGCTGAGGCGGACGTCGAACTCGACCCACGATGCGCCGAGTCGGGCGGCGCGATGAAGACCGGCGAGTGTGTTCTCGGGCGCCCGCCCGGCGGCGCCGCGATGACCGATCACGGGCGGCAGGCGAAGTAGCGGCCTCAAGGTGGGCGTATCCGCGCGCGGCCCTCGGCGGCGGCGGGCGGGCGCGGGTCGAATCCCGCGCGCGGGTGAATCAGTGCGCGTCCTCGGTTTCTCTCGCACCTTCGACGATCTCTTCACCGGTGCCCTGATCGACGGCACGCATGGAAAGCTTCACCTTGCCGCGATCGTCGACTCCGATCAGCTTCACCTTCACCGTATCGCCGACGTTGATGACGTCGGTCACCTTGGCGACGCGATGAGGGGCAATCTGGCTGATGTGGACGAGGCCGTCGCGGCTGCCGAGATAGTTCACGAAAGCCCCGAACTCCATGATCTTGACCACTTTGCCGTCGTAGATTCTCCCCACCTCGGGCTCGGCCGCGATGTTGTTGATCAAGCGGATCGCCTCTTCCGCCGCCGCCGCCTCGACCGCGGCCACTTTGACCGTGCCGTCGTCTTCGATGTCGATCTTCGCGCCCGTGATCGCGCAGATCTCCCGGATCATCTTTCCGCCCGGTCCGATCACCTCACGGATCTTGTCGCGCGCGATCTTGATGACCGTGATGCGCGGCGCGTGCTTGCTGACCCCGTCGCGCGCGCTCGACAACGCGCTCGCCATTTCACTGAGAATCCACAGGCGCCCCTCGCGGGCCTGCGAGAGCGCCGTTTCCATGATCTCGCGGGTGATCGAGGTGATCTTGATGTCCATCTGCAGCGACGTGATCCCGGTTTCGGTTCCCGCCACCTTGAAGTCCATGTCGCCCAGATGGTCTTCATCGCCTAGGATGTCGGAGAGTATGGCGACACCATCGCTATCGCTGATCAGGCCCATGGCGATTCCGGCAACCGGGTGTTTCATGGGCACGCCGGCGTCCATCAACGCCAGCGAAGTGCCGCACACGGTGGCCATCGAGGACGAACCGTTCGATTCCGTAATCTCCGAGACCACGCGGATGGTGTAGGGGAAGTCATCCTTGGTAGGCAGCAACGGGCG
>JASMAE010000393.1 GCA_030754475.1 Rhodospirillales bacterium | reverse complement strand
GCCTGTCATAACCCGGATCTAAAGGCCTGCGCCGTCTTTTACGGTGACCGGATCAAGTCTCCCATGGGTCCGTCGACGCCGCCCGCCATCGATCTCGCCGGCAACATAAAATGTCCGGTCATCGGGCTTTTCGGGAATGATGACCAAAATCCGTCGCCCGAGGACGTCGACGACTACGATGCCGCGCTGACCGCCGCCGGCGTGCCCCATGCCTTCCACCGTTATGACGGCGCCGGCCATGCCTTCCAATCGTTCACCAATGAAGAACTTTACCGCCCGGACGCCAGCGAGGACGCGTGGGGCAAAGTTCTCGCGTTCTTGAACGAAGCGCTCGGCTAGGCGGCCATGCGCCTTTTCCAGCCGCCGGCGGGGCGACGTTTTGAAGGGGGGCATAGCAGGGCTTCTACCCGGGCCGAAGCGCCTCGACCCATCATGAGGCGAATGTCGCCCGAATGTCCGCTCGGGGTCAGGAACGGCCCTAGGCCCCAATCCCGAAAACGGTTCGCTCAGTGGGGTGAAGCGGACACGACACCTCAAAATGTCTGGTGCGGGCTGGTGCCGACTGAACGGTAAATGCGCTAGCGGGCGGAGGGGTGTGTCCCCGTTCTCCCGTTCCCGCGGGCTGTACGCGTTTGGCGCGACCGTTCGTCTGGGTAGCGTCTTAATTTCGAATCAGCGCCAGGATGATCAACACGATCGATAACCCAACACCGGCAAGTACGAAGCAAAGGAGATAAATCCCCAGCACCTTCGCCACCAGCACCGGGTCGAAACTGCTCTGCTTTGGCTTCTCTCGGCTCTTTTTCGAAAGAGGGAGTTCCGTTTTTTCCATCTAATCGGCCAACATGACCATATCCTCAACCTTCCCTTATCCCCACGACCCACTGTGATCTTAAGCGACGGGACGCGAAAGGTTTGATGCAGCCCGCTTGTCTTCTGTGGGCCAGAACCCGATTCCGACGCCTGCCTCGAAAATGGTCCGCTCAGTGCCATGCGAGGCACGATGGTCCGTTCGATTTCGTTGCGTGGTCAGTTCATCAAGGCACGTCTCATAGACCGATAGATAGAAATTGATATCTGCTTCTTCTGCGGCTAGCGAAACCGCCGGACTTGCACTGTCGATGGCTTCCCAAACGCCGCGATTCGCCATGTAAAATGGAAGGGTACCAGGGATACGGCGGGCAAGATCGTGATTTTGGGGTGCACATCTGGATTTCGAGACCGAAGGCGAAGACCAACTTCGATCGCAACGTCCAACATCACCAGTGTCTCCCCGGAGTCAAATGCGGGAGTGCAGCCACCTACGACGGGATGACCGCTTCCCGCTTGAATGCGGACCCTGGACCACTCAGTCGGTCGCTTGTAAGCGCCCCGGGACAGGTTCGACAAAGCCTTGCATTCGTCCGCTCTTTCGTTCGCCAGCAATTCCACCCGCCGCATCGCCGCATGGATTGGCGCGGCGTGTTCTCGCCGCGCTGGTCGATCCGGAGATTGGCGGTGCGGACGATGTCGAGGGCCGTAATCGGTTCGACGCTCGCTCCGGACCGACACGGGTTTGGACGGGTCTCATGGGCGGCGGCTCGACACCCCAAACCCTTGACACGGCGCGCTTGCGGCCGTCCTTTCAAGGCGGCAACGAATCCCGTCGGGATCGCCAATCGTCCCGGCGCGAAAGCGAGGAATGGGCATGCGTTTCGAAGGAAAGGCCGTGCTGATTACCGGCGGGGCCACCGGCATCGGCAAGGCGACGGCGATCGCGTTCTCGGATGAGGGCGCGCGGGTGCTGGCCGCCAGCCGCGACGCCGCGCGCGGCGCCGCGTTCGAGGGCGAAATGCGGACCGCCGGACGTGCCGTCGAATTCGCCCAAGCCGATCTTCGCGACGACGGCGCGCCCGAGGCCCTGATCGCCGAGGCGGTGAGGCGGATGGGCCGGCTCGACGTGCTCTTCAACAACGCCGGCATCCACCATCGCTTCGGCACGCTCGAGACCAACAACGCCCATTGGGCCGAGACCATGCGGGTGAATCTGGGCGCCCCCTTCATCCTCTCGCGCGAGGCCGCGATCGTGATGAAGGACCAGGGCGGCGGCGTGATCGTCAACGTGTCGTCGGACTTGGGCGTGTTCACCGAGCCCGGCAAGGTCTCGTACTGCACGTCCAAGGCGGCGCTCTTGCAGATGACACGGGCGATGGCGCTCGACCTGGCGCCCCACGACATCCGGGTGGTGGCCATCGCGCCCGGTGACACCTACACCGAGATGACCGACGAAAAGATCGACCATCTCGGCCTCCCGTACGACGACGGCATGGCGTGGATCGCCGATCCGGTCCCCATGAAGCGGCTTGCAAGCGTCGAAGAGATCGCGCGTGCGGTCCTGTTCCTGGCCTCCGACGACGCGTCCTACGTCACCGGCACCACGCTTTCGGTGGACGGCGGCACCACGGCGTCCGGCCCCGGTGGCGACAGGCCCGCGAAACCGGGCTGACCGGGCGCGCGCCCGAGACGCGCCGTCATGGAGCGGATCGGGCGGGGCGCGGGCCGGGGAGAGCTCAGGCGCCGCAGTGGTGGTTGAAGTCGGCCCGCGACTTGGGGGCATTGTCGTTGCGCATGAGATCGCACAGCTCATACCACAGCCACGCGAGCCCGCGCCGGACGCGCGCGGCCAACCGCGCATCACTTTCGCTGCGAACTTGTTCCATCGCGTTCGTTCCCAAACGCCCCATGGGCATCATGAGGCATCATCGGGCACCATGGCGCTTCCGGCCGCCCCTTCAACGCCGGGCATTGCCGCGGGCTAGGCCGCGCCCGCGTTGTCTTCGTTGCGGCGATCCGGCAAGATCGCAAGTGAAACGGCGGGTCCGCGGGAAAAGCGAGCGAGGAGAGCATGGGCGCACGAGGCCCGGCGGTGGTGATGCAGCCGGACGACGGGCCGCCCCAATGGCAGCCCATGCCCGCCAACGGTTTCGCGCGATTGAAGCTCAGGCCCGCGCCCGCACGCTTCCCGAGACCCGATGACGTGTGCGCGCTCGCGGACCGCTTGGGCCTCAAGGGCACCGCATGACGGCGGACACGGCGGCTCCGTCACCGCGCGGCCCGGCCGGGCGCTGCCGCGTCGGCGTCGACGTTGGCGGAACGTTCACCGATTTCGTGCTCGCCGATTCCTCTTCCGGCACGCTGACCCGGTTCAAGGTACCGAGCGTACCGGACGACCCGTCGCTATCGGTCGAACGCGGGCTTTCGGCGCTGATCGAACGCGCCGGCGTCGTCCCCGACGACATCGGCCTGATCGTTCACGGCACCACGTTGCTGATCAACGCCATCATCCAGCGCCGCGGCGCCAAGGTGGGGCTGGTGGTCTCGCAGGGCAACCGCAGCGTGCTCGAAATTGGGCGCGGCAACCTTGCCCACACCCAGGACTTCACGCTGCGTAAGGAGGAGCCCCTGGTGCCGCGCGATCTGATCTTCGAGACCTCGGCCCGGGTGCTCGCCGACGGCGTGCTCCGAACCCCGGTCGCGGACGCGGAACTGACGCAGATCGCCGAGCGCGCCAAGGCGAACGGGATCGAAGCGGTGGCCGTCCAGCTCCTGAACTCGTACATGCACCCGGCCCTCGAGCACGAGGTGGCGGAAGGATTGCGCCGCCGCCTCGACGGCGTCCCGGTCACGGAATCCGCAACCATCTGGCCCGAGCTCGGCGAGTTCGAGCGCGCCCTGATCGCCATCATGAACGCCTACGTGCAACCGATCATGGACGACTATCTGACCCGGCTGGTCGCGCGCGTGAAGGCGGTGGGAGTCGGGGCGCCGGTCTACATCACCGCCTCGAACGGCGGCACGGTCAGCGTCGAGACGGCGCGTGCGCGCCCGATCGATACCGTTCTGTCGGGCCCGGCGTCCGGCGTGGTGGCCGCCCTGCGCGCCGCGCAGGCGGCGGGCCGGAGCAACTTGATCACCGTCGATATGGGCGGCACCAGCTGCGACGTCTCCGTGGTCCAGGACGGCGAGCCCAGTTTCACCAGCGACGCCCACGTGGGCAACCTGCCGCTCATGGTCCCGGTCCTCGACGTCAGCGCCATCGGCGCCGGCGGCGGCTCCGTGGTCTGGGTTGACCCCCAGGGCGTATTGAAAATCGGCCCCCACAGCGCCGGTGCCGAGCCTGGGCCGGTGTGCTACGGCCGCGGCGGGACCGAACCCACGCTGACGGACTGCTATTTGCTGGTCGGCTACATCCACCCCGATCACTTCCTCGGCGGGCGCATGCGGCTGGACGAGGCGGGGGCGCGCGTGGCGCTGGAAGCGGTAGGCATGCGCATCGGGCTTCAGGACGCGCCAGACCGTGCGGTCAAGGCCGCGGCGGCGGCGTTGGACGTGGCAACCGCTGTGATGGCGGCGGAACTGCAAAAAGGGACGGCGCGGCGCGGCGAGAACCCGGCCGACTTCACCCTCATGGCGTTCGGCGGCGCCGGGCCGACCCACGCCAACCTGCTCGCCGATGAGGTGGATATCGAATGCGTGATCGTGCCCCCGGCGTCCAGCACCTTCTGCGCGCTCGGCGCCATTCTCGCTGACGTCAAGCGCGACTACGTGCGCTCGCGCCACATCCGCTTGCGCGACGGCGGCGACGCCGCGGCGGCGCTCGCCCAAATCTTCCGCGACCTCGAGGCCGAGGCCACAGCCTGGCTCGCCGCCGAGGGCGATATCCTGGGCGCGGCCGAGTTCGCGACCACGCTGGAGATGCGTTACGAAGGCCAGTCCTTCGAGCTGCCCGTGAGCCTGCCACGCGCGCTGGCCCGGCGCCCCGATGTGGCCGCCATCGCCGATCGGTTTCACGACGCGCACGAAAAGCTGTACGGGTTTCGCGATCTCGAAAGCGATGCCGAGATTACAACCCAAAGGCTGCGCGTCACCGGCCGGATGCCGCCCGTAACCATGCCCGAGATCGACGCCGGCCCGACGCCGTCGCCCGACGACCGCCGCCGGGTGTACCACCAGGGCGCCGCGATGGACGTGCCCGTGTTCCAGCGAAGCCAACTTCTGCGCGACGCCGTCGTCGGCGGCCCCGCCATAATCGAACAAGAGGACAGCACCACCTGGATTCTTCCCGAGTGGCGGGCCGTAACCGACCGGATCGGCAACCTGATCCTGACTCCTGCCGCCGGCACCGAAGGTTGAGGGGGCCATGACCGTTTTCAATCCCGCCCTTTTGGAGATCCTCAGCCGCAAGGTCTCGGGGCTCGCCGACGAGATGGCGCTGACGCTGAAACGCACCGCGCGTTCGGCCTTCGTCAAGGAGGGAGGCGACTTCGGAGTCGGCGTCGCCGACCTCGCCGGCAACATCTTCGCCTGGCCCAGCGATTCTACCGTCGCCGGCGTGTCCACGATCTATTACCCGTTGGGCGGCGTGATCGAGGCGTTTCCGGATCTCGAACCCGGCGACGTAATCGGCACCAATGACGCCTACACCTCGGACGGGCTTTCCACCCATCTTCCCGACTATCATCTGGTGCGTCCCTATTTTCACGCGGGGCGCATCGTCGCCTACGGCTGGTGCTTCTGCCATTTCAACGACGTGGGCGGCCGGGTGCCGGGAAGCGTTTCACCTACCAACACCGACATCTTCCAGGAAGGTTTGCGCGTGCCGCCGCTAAAGGTGGTGCGCCAAGGCGAGGTCAACGCCGACTGGCTCGCGCTGTTCACCGCCAACAGCCGTTCGCCCGAGCTCAACCTGGGCGACTTCAAGGCATTGCTGGCGGCGGTGGAGACCGGGGCGCGGCGGGCGGAACGCATGATCGCGCGCCACGGCGCCGAGGCCTTCGTCGACTGCCAGGAAGTGTTGCTCGCCTACGCCGAGGAGAAGACCCGAGCCGTGCTCAGAACCGTGCCTGAAGGGGTTTACGAGTTCTGTGACTTCGTCGACGACGACATGATCACGCCCTATCCGTTCCGTATCCGGCTTGCGGTCACGTTTCGCGATGGCGCGGTGACCATCGACTTGAGCGACACCGACCCGCAGGTGCCGGGCGCGCTCAACTACCCGTCCATGGGGCGCATGTGCGCGGGCTTCACCCGACGCCTGGTCACCTTCATCTGCACCCACGACAAGACCATTCCGTTCAACGCCGGGATCTTCCGTCCCATCACCGCGATCAACCCGCCGGGACACGCGATGAACGCCGAGTTCCCGAACGCCATCGGCTCGCGCCTCGACACGATCCGGCGCCTGAACGACGTGATGAACGGCATCTTGCTGCAGGCTGCGCCCAAGCGAATGGCGGCGCCCGCCGGCGGCGCCAGCCTGGAAATCGTCTACTCCGACCCCGACCCGGGCGGGCGCAACCGAAGCCGGATCACCGTGGTCCAGTCCATGCGTGGCGGCATGGGGGCGTACAGCGGCAACGACGGGGTCGACGGGCGCGACGCCTCGTACGTAAACATCAAGAACCAGCGCCTGGAAACCGTCGAGTCCCTATCCGGCATCGTGGTGAACGAGTACGAGGTGCGCGCCGATTCCGGCGGACCCGGCGAGTGGCGCGGCGGGGTCGGGCAGATGATCACCTTCGAAGCACGTCGTGACGGCGGCACCCTGATCATTCAGGGGATCGACCGCCAACGATTCCAGGGCTGGGGGATCTTCGGCGCGCGTCCCGCGGCGCCGTTCCGCGTGATCCGGAACCGGGGCCTTGCGGGCGAGACCGAGCTGTCGCGGTTCGACCGGCTCGATCTCGCGGCGGGCGAGCGGGTCACGGTGATGATGCCGGGCGGCAGCGGCATGGGCGATCCCTTGAAACGCGATCCTGAAAGCGTTCGTCGCGACGTTCGCCTGGGTTTCGCCACCGAGGAAGGGGCGCTTCGCGATTACGGCGTGGTAATCGCCTCCGGCCGCGTCGACCGGGCGGCCACAAAGCGCGCGCGGTCCGAAAGCGCGCCCCGGAACGTTCGCCGCGACTTCGATGTGGGCCCCGAGCGCGAGGCCTGGGAGGCGGTGTTCGACGACGAGACCATGCGCGTGTTCAACCGCAACCTGTATCGCCTGCCGCGCTCGGTTCGGCTCGCCCGGCGCTCGTGGATCTTCGCCCAAGTGATCCCCGTGATGCCGGAAGCCGGTCGGGGCTCGGTGGCGGCGGCCATCGGGGATCCGGACGCCGCCCGGGCGCGGCTTGCCGACGCCATGAAAACCGCCTTCGGCCCGGACTATCGATCGGTCGTGGAGTAGAGCAAGGCGCGCCTCACGCCCGCAGCGCCCACTTGGGCAGCATCGCGTGCACGCCCTTGTTGCCGTCGACAATCTGGGTGACGCGCAGGTCCGCGGCCAGGCTGCACAGCGTATAGGCGTCCTCGGGCGCGATGTTGGACCGCTCGCCGATGAACGCGATCATCTCGCGCACCGCCTGCGTGGCGGCGTCGTCCAGGTCCAAGTCCATGCCCATGGTGATGTAGTGCGCGTCCGTCTCCGCGCGCGGCATGGTGATGGTCTTACCCTTGTGGACGATCAGCTCGAAAGTGCCGCTGAGCGCGGTTTCGAGCCCGTTCGAATTGACCTCGCCGTCGCCCTGGCAGGCGTGGCCGTCGCCGGCCGAGAAGTTGGCCCCGGCGACGAACACGGGCACGAAAAGCGTGGTGCCGGCCACCAGTTCCTTGTTGTCCATGTTGCCGCCGTGCGCGCGTGGCGGCCCCGACGAGATCGCGCCCCAGATGGGTGGCGGCGCGACCCCCATCACGCCCATGAAGGGCTGAAGCGGAATCTCGAGGCCCCAGGGCATGGTGGCGACCATCCGTTCGGCGTCCAGCGGGATGTGCATGCAGCGGCGGATGGGGAAGTCGTCTGGCAAACTGCCGCTCAGGGGCCGGATCGAGTTGTGGCCCCAGTTCTGGCGCAGCTTGACGTCCAGAATGCGGACCTCGAGCATATCGCCGGGCTCGGCGCCGCGGACCGCGACCGGCCCGGTCATGAAGTGGCCCGGCTTGGTCACGTCGAGGGCGCGCATGACTTCCAGATGATCGGGCAGTACCTCGAACGCGTCATCTTCGGGCAAGATGTCGGGGCCGCCGGAAAGGCAATGCAGCGTGACGGTGTCGCCCGAATCCACCTCGATCACGGGCGCGATCGCGGCGTCGAAGACGCTAACGTGAACGGTCTCGGGCGTGGATTTGACCTCGTGGTGCTTGGGCATGGGTTCAGCCTTTCAAAAAGGCCCGCGGAGGCGACGAACGGCTGAACAAGAACGCCGCACGTCTGCCTGCAATCGTTGATCGCTATTTTTCTTGGAGTTCGGGCGACTCTAGAATCGGGACGGAATCCCCGCAACGCAATTTCCACCCGCTCCGCAGAAGCCCCTCTGCGCACGCCAACGCGATGGGCCGGATTCGCGCGCGTACGCTTACGCTGTCACCCTCATCCGGGTCGGCCCGGGGGACAAAGACGTCCGCAAGGCCTGAAGGGCGTGGGTGTCGCCGGCGGCCGGCTGATAGATGACCTCGATCTCGGCGAAAGCCTCGAGCCAGGCGCCGATGTCGATGTCGTCGCCGACCTCGAAGGCATCGAAGCCGCAGCGCCGCATGAAGAAAAGCTGATCGCGCAAGACGTTGCCGACGGCCCGGAGCTCGCCGGCGAAGCCGTACCGTTCGCGCAAGATTCGGGCGTAGGAATAGGCGCGCCCATCGGTGAACTTCGGGAATTCGAGCGCGATCAGATCGAAGGCGGCGAGATCGTCGGCGACGCCTTCGGGTGGCTGGTCGCTGCCGAGCCGCAAGCCCAGCGGGCCGTTGCGGCGCGCGAGCCGGGCGCGATCGCGCCGCCAGCGCGCGAACGATACGATGGCCGGGTCGCTTTCGGGTAGCTCCGCGTCGTCCGCGACCAAGACCCACGCGTCGGGGCGAAGCGCGTTATCCTTGATGAGCGCCATAGAGCCTCTCCTTGAAGGGTGCGAGACCGACGCGGCGGTAGGTCGCGAGGAACCCCTCGCCGGGCTCGCGCCGATCCATATACGTGATCACGATCGTCTCGACGGCGTCGACGATCGCGTCGTACGGGAACGCCGGGCCGACGAGATCGCCAAGGGCGGCGTCTTCGTCGTCGCTGCCGCCCAGCGTGAGCTGGTAGTATTCCTCGCCTTTCTTGTCGACGCCGAGAAGGCCGATGTTGCCGACGTGGTGGTGGCCGCAGGCATTGATGCAGCCCGAAATGTTGATCCGGAGATCGCCGATGTCGTTCAAGCGCTTGAGATCGGCGAAGCGGCGCGAGATCGCTTGGGCGACGGAGATCGACCGCGCGTTGGCGAGATTGCAGTAATCGAGGCCCGGGCACGCGATCACGTCGCTCGCGAGCCCGACGTTCGGGGTCGCGAGACCGAGCGTCGCGAGCGCCAGCCAGACCGCATGGACGTCGCCCAAGCGGACGTGCGGAAGCACCAGGTTCTGCCAGTGGGTCGCCCGGATTTCCGAGAAGCTGAAGCGCTCGGCCAGATCGGCCAGCCCCTCCATCTGCACGGCCGTCACGTCGCCGGGCACCCCATCCACCGGCTTGAGCGAGACGTTGACGATGGCGTAGCCGGGTTGGCGATGGCGCGCGAGAGAGGTGCCGCACCACTGGGCGAAGCGAGGGTCGGCCGCAAGCTTGAACTCGAACCCGGGATCGACGGGCTCCAGGCGGTCGTAGGGCGGCGGTGCGAAGTTCGCGGCAATGCGGGCGATCTCGTGCGGATCTAGGTCGAGAGATCCACCCGCGATGCGCCGCCATTCCTCCTCGACCATTTCGGTAAATCTTGCAATACCAGTACTTTGAACAAGAATCTTGATGCGCGCCTTGAACTTGTTGTCGCGCCGGCCGAGCTGGTTGTAGACCCGGAGAATTGCCTCGAGATAGGAGAGCAAATCCCGTTTCGGAAGGAACTCGCGGATGAGAGGGCCCACGACCGGCGTGCGCCCCAATCCGCCGCCGACGATCACGGCGAAGCCCACGTCGCCCGCTTCGTTGGTTCGAATTTGCAGGCCGATGTCGTGGACGCGCACCGCCGCCCGGTCGCGCGGCGCGCCCGTCACCGCGATTTTGAACTTGCGCGGAAGGAAGGTGAACTCCGGGTGCAGCGTCGACCATTGGCGGATGATTTCGGCGTAAATCCTGGGATCCTCGATCTCGTCCGCCGCGACGCCGGCGTAGGCGTCGGCGGTCACGTTGCGAATGGTATTGCCGCTGGTCTGGATGGCGTGCATCTCGACGCCCGCGAGATCGTCCAGGATTCGCGGCACGTCGTCGAGCTTGGGCCAGTTGAACTGGATGTTTTGGCGCGTCGTGAAGTGGCCGTAACCCCTGTCATAGGACCGCGCCACGGCCGCGAGTCCGCGCATTTGGAGCGCCGACAGCGTGCCGTAAGGAATCGCGACCCGCAGCATGTAGGCGTGGAGCTGCAGATAGAGCCCGTTCAGCAGCCTGAGCGGCCGGAACTCGGCTTCCGTCAACTGGCCGGCCAGGCGCCGCGCCACCTGTCCGCGAAACTGCGCGGTCCGTTGGGCGAGCATCGCGTGGTCGCGCTGGTCGTAGGCGTACATGAAACTCACTCCCGATGCATGATCGCGGCGCGGCCCGTCGGTTCCGAGAAATCGGCCCGTACCGTGGGCCCGGTCGCGCGAATGCGCTCGCGTTGGCTCAAAGGGGCGGGGCCGTCCGGTTTCGCATGGACGTCGAACAGGTAGCTCTCGATCACGAGAAGCGCGCGCTCACCCGCCGCGGCGCGCCTCTCGAGCGCTCGTTCCTCCGCCTCGGTTGCGGCGATCCGGGCATCGGTGAGGCGCACGCACCACGCGCCGCCGTTCGCGAGGTAGACCACGGCGCCGTCGCTGAGCCGGTTGGCGGTCATGACTTTTCCGCCCCTCGCGTCGTTGTTCACCCCGTTCGTGGGCGCGGTTTTCCGTTTCATATGGCGAGCCTCAATGCATTAATTTCCGTCCCATCCGATTGCGCCGCCGCGGCGCCGTGGCGGACCACCTCGCCGATGACGATCAGCGCCGGCGCCGCGATCGCGTGCTCGCGCATCAGGCGGCCCAGGTCATCGATCCGCCCGGTGACGACGCGCTGGGCGGGCAGGGTTCCGTTCTCGATGACCGCCACCGGCGTCGCCGGCGCGGCGCGCGGCAAGGGATACCGATTCGGCCACCTTCGCATCGCCGCTGGTTCCGTAGACGAGCGAACGGCCCGCCACGTCCGCGCCGCGGAAGCGTCGCCGGCGCCAGGTGATGTCTCCGCGCCGGGCGAGGGTGCGGACCGCCTCGCTCGCCGCCGGCACGACCACCGTGACGACAGCGCCCGCGCGCAACAACAGCCGCACCTTCGGCGCAGCCACCGTGCCCGCGCCGACCACGAGGCAGTCGCGTCCGGCGAGATCGAGGAAGGCGGGAAAATATCACAACGGCTTTCCTCCGTTGCCCGACTTTCGCGCGTGGGATGTGAGCGCGCAAGAGGATTATTAGAAAATATTTTCGGATAATCGTTTATTATTGGGATATATAAAAATTATTTCCTATGATATAAGTAATACGCGCAAAATATTTCTATTCCGAAAAATGTGCTTCCCAAAGGAGCCCACCCATGGACGAAATCGACAGGACGATCCTCAGCTGTCTTCAGGACGACGCGACCATGCCACTCGCCGAAATCGCCGGCAGGGTCGGTCTCACCTCGACGCCGTGCTGGCGGCGTATCCAGAAGCTCGAAACCTCGGGCGTCATCCGCGGCCGCGTGGCGATTCTCGACGCGGCCGCGTTGAACGTGGGCGTCACCGTCTTCGTCGCCGTCAAGACTCGCGAGCACAACTACGCATGGCTTGAGGAATTCGCGGCCGCCGTTGCCGAGTTCCCCGAGGTGGTGGAGTTCTATCGGATGAGCGGCGAGATCGACTATCTGCTGCGGGTCGTGGTCCGCGACATCGCGGCTTACGACGAGTTCTACAAGCGCCTGATCGAGAAGGTCAGCCTGTCGGACGTGAGTTCGAGCTTCGCCATGGAGCAGATCAAGTACTCGACCGCTCTGCCGCTCCACTACGCGTGACGGCGCAAAAATTTCGCCGCCCCCGACCGCGGGCTTGAGACCGGAGCCCGGGTTGGAAAAACCGACCCCGGCGATTGTTTGCGCAAGGAGTGGACGCGGCGTGCAAGACCGGACCGTGGTCGCGGCCAAGGTTCAGCCCGATCATCCCAAGATCCCCGAGATCGAGCAGGTGATGTCGGCGGCCGCGGCGGCGCACAATCTCGGAATCGCGTTCCACGCCAAGGGTTTCGGCGCCATGTGGCGGACCGGCGCCGTGGCCTACGACGTTACCGTGAAACGGGTGCTCGGCTTGGATGCGCACGACCACATCGTCGCCGTCCAATACGTGGGCACGCCTGAGGCGCATACACCCCCCGATTGGCAGGTCGATCATGCGGATTTCGTCGTGGACTGGACCGGCGTCGCGCCGGATTGAGCGTCGGGCGACGGCTTCTGTGCGTCGGGCCCGACGGGAGCGTCATGCCCGACCCCGGGTCAATACCGGGGATCGGTCACGGGCGTCCACGGCTTCGCGCCGGGCGGGGAGGGGATATCGCGTCTGGCCACCCGCCAAGCCCGTGAATCGGGCCTATCTTGTTGAAATTGAGCGGATTCACGCAGCCGATCGGAGCCGCATCGCGGTTCCAATCGACCGCGATCCGCTCTAGGATGGCGGGGTGCGGCGCGGCCCCGCCGCGTCCAAATCCAGACCGGGGGAATCGGCATGAAGTACGGGTTTCTGGGAACCAGCGGGCTTGAGGTCAGCCGTGTTGCCTTGGGGTGCATGACCTTCGGGTCCAAGTCCTGGTACGACTGGGTGCTGGACGAGAAGCAAAGCCGGCCCATGTTCAAGAAGGCGCTCGACGCCGGCATCAACTTCTTCGACACCTCCGACATCTACTCCGACGGCTTGAGCGAGACGCTCGTCGGCAAGTACGTGCTCAGGAACGTGTCCCGCGACAAAGTGATCATCGCCACCATCACCCACAACCACTCAGGCCGCTGGCCCAACTACATCGGCATCAGCCGCAAGCAGATTTTCGATGCCATCGACGGCACCCTCAAGCGGATGAAGACCGACTACGTCGATCTCTACCAGATCCCCCGCTACGACTGGCGCACCCCCGACGAAGAGACCATGGAGGCGCTCCACGACGTGGTGAAGGCGGGCAAGGCCCGCTACATCGGCGCCTCGTCCATGCTGGCGTATCAATTCTCGCGCCTGAACCATGTCGCCGACATGAACGGCTGGACCCGGTTCACGTCCATGTCGAACCACTACAACCTGGTCTACCGCGAAGAGGAACGTGAAATGGTTCCCTACTGCGCAGAGGAGGGGATCGGGATGATTCCGTGGAGCCCGCTCGGGCGCGGCATGCTCTCGGGCACCCGCAAACGCCGCGGCCGCGCGCCGACGACGCGCGCAAAAACGGACGAGCGGATGCGCGAGCTCTACGTCTCGGACGCCAATTTCCGGGTCATCGACCGGGTGATCGAGCTCGCCAAGCGCCGCGGCGTCGCGCCCGCCCAGGTGGCCATCGCCTGGCTCTTGCACCAGCCCGGCGTCACCGCGCCCATCGTCGGCGTCACCAAGGCGCGCCATATCACGGACGCCGCCAAGGCCACCGAGATCGCGTTGGACGACGACGAGCTCCGCTTCCTCGAGGAACCCTACGAGGCCCACCCGGTCATGGGTTTCGACCCGACGGGCGAGACGAACGAGCCGTTGTAGGAATACAGCGGCCTGTCGACCGCGGGGCGTTTCGGGGATGGACCGCAGAGATGGTCAGTACGGCTGTTTCTCGCGACGATGTACGTGCTGGCGAAGCGCGCGGTTGATGTCGGTCTGGTAGCCGCGGCCGTTGCGCGCGTGGTTCTTAAACCACTCGACCACGTCCACGTCGAGCCGGAGCGTGAGCTGCTTCTTGACCGGGCGGTAGAAGAGGTCCCGCCGGGCACCCGACCAGTCGCGTGCTTCCGGAATATCGCGGGTATCGATCGCGTCGTCCACCAGCGCGGCCAGGACTTCGATCTCGGACTTCTGCTTTTCTGTCAGCTTCTTAGAACTCGCCTTCTTCATAGGCTTTCCTCTCGTGACGCGCCGCTTTTCGCGCGCTGACAATGCGTCCCACGTGTTCGTCCGAATCGGGTTCCGGATCGGGCCAAGTATGGGCGACGCGCACGGCCACGTTTGCGATCAACCCGACGGTTTGCCATCGTGCCGCGCCCGAGTACGGGTCCGGCCGCGGCACGGCGAGGGGATCGTCAAACACCAGTCGGGCCGTCTCGTAGCCGAGGCCATGGACGCGGCGATTGTTGCGATCCCTGTTCGGGTCCCACGTCCATCGCACGGTATCGAACCCTGTAATTACAAAAACGTAGTTACAGCGTTACGAATGTCAGCCAATCTCTGTATTCCGGTCGACGTCAACTTTCCGGTCCCTGGCGCATGCCCCACCGCGCCCGAGCCTGACCCGCACCCGGCGCAGGGCCGTGCCGGGGCGGAAGCCGCGCACGAAGGGCGCGCTCACGACGCGGGCCCCCGACCTTTCCCGGCTGCGCCGGTCGCCCCTTTCCGCCAGGCGCGGCCCTTGGCGATGGCCTTGCTGCCGAAGCGCGAGCGCACGGTGTCGACGGCGGTCTCGATCCGCGCCCAGCGCTCCTTGTCGGGCTCGGCGAGATCGGGCGGGTCGGCTTGGGCGGCGTCCACGAAGTTGGCGCTCGCGATCCCGATCAGGCGGAAGGCGTGGCCATCGGCCTCGCGCTCCAACAAACTGCGCCCCGTGCGGTAGAGCACTTCCGCGAGGCGGGTGGGAGCGGGCAACGTGCGCGAACGCGTGATGGTTCGAAAGCCCGCGGTCTTGAGCTTGAGCGTTACCGTGCCGGCGCCGAGTTCCGCGTCTTTGAGCCGCCGCGCCACTTTCTCCGCGAGTCCCCACAAGACGCTCGCGAGCGCGTCCAGATCCGCCAAGTCGTCGTCGAAGGTGGTCTCGGCGGAGATGCTTTTGGCCACCGCGTGCGGCTCGACGGGGCGCGAATCCTCGCCCCGGGCGAAGCGCGCGAGCCTCCGCCCCATGGCCCCGTAGCGGGCGACGAGATCGGCTTCGTCGCGCATTCGAAGCTCGCCGATGGTCGCGATGCCATCGCCTTCGAGCCGCTTCCCTAGGGCTGGGCCGACGCCCCAGATCAAGTCGACGGGCTTCGGCGCCAGGAACTTGACCGCCTCGGCCCGGCCGATGACGGCGAAACCCCGCGGCTTCTCCAGATCGGAAGCGATCTTGGCGAGCGATTTGTTGTAGCTCAAGCCCACCGAGGCGGTGATGCCGACGTCGTCCTCGATGCGGCGGCAAAGCCGCGCCAGGGTGCGCGCCGGCCATCCGCCATGCAGCGACTCGGTGCCGGAGAGATCGAGGAACGCTTCATCCACGCTCAGGGGCTCGACCAGCGGAGTTACGCCCTGCATCAGCGCCCGGACTTCGGCGCCCACGGCGCGGTACTTCTCCATTTCGGGGCGGATCACGGTGGCATTGGGGCAGAGCTTCAGCGCCTTGAACATAGGCATCGCCGAGCGCACTTCGGACCGGCGCGCGATGTAACAGCACGCCGTGACGACGCCGCGCCTGCCGCCCCCGACGATGACGGGAAGGGGGCGAAGCTCGGGCCGGTCGCGCTTCTCGATCGCGGCGTAGAACGCGTCGCAGTCGACATGGGCGATCGCCAACCGGTCGAGCTCGGGATGCGCGAGTACCCGCGAAGACCCGCAGGCTTCACAGACGCCGTCCGCGGGTGGGTCCTCCCAGCAGGCGTCGCAATCGCGGCAGATCGCCGGCATGGGCCTTCCTATTCGAACTCCTCGAACATTCGGTCCACATCGCCTGACACCGGAGGCGCGCCCTTGTTGAGCTCGACCGCGCGGTCCTGGAAATAGGCGCTTCTCAGCGCGGCGTAATAGTCGATCGAGGACGCGCGAAGATCGTCCAGGGGCTCGATCAGGGTCTCGCGGCGGACCAGCGCCTTGCCGCCGGCGATGGCGAGATTGGTATATGTGTCGAACAGATAGGTGAAGGGGTGGAAGAAGGTGTCGACGCCGGTGCCGAACCCGTCTCGGACCGTGCTCGGGCCGATGATCGGCACCACCAGGTAGGCCCCCGGGCCCGAGCCGTAGCTGTAGAGCGTCTGGCCGAAGTCGGCCGGGTGGTGGGGCAGGTTCCAGCCTTCGGCCACGTCGGCGAAGCCGGCGACGCCAAAGACGGTGTTGACCATGAATCGCCCGACCGTCACCGCGGCATCGCCGACCTCGAGCTGGAGGAGGTCGTTTGCCAGCACCACCGGCGCGTTCAGGTTGCGGGCGAAGTTGCGCACCCCGCGCTTGGCGAATTCGGGCGTGACGAAGCCGTAAAACTTTGCCACCGGCTTGATGATCACGGCGTCAACGGCGTCGTTGAAGACGAGGACCCCGCGGTTGACGGTCTCGAGCGGATCGTAAATGCCGGGCTCTGCCTCCGTCTCGCCCGCCGCGTCGGCGTCTGCGGGCGGCGGCGCGGGTTTGGGGGCGAAAACGGGCACCGGGGCGGGCACTTGCGAAACCGCACGGGGAATTGCGGGTGCGGTTTGCGCCTCGGCGGCCGTGCCCGCGGCCCGGGCGATGGCGGGGGCGAAGCCGGGAAAGGCCGCGCTCACCGCCTGGGCGATGCTCTCGCGCATGCCGGGCAGAAGAGCGACGGCGGCTGCCACCACGTCTGGCGCCAGCGCCGGCGATTCGATGATCGCGGCGATCACGATGGCGTTGACGAGGGCTTCCGTCCGCTCGTGGTTGCGGCGCGCGTTCAGCGCCCCCAGCGCCGGGTCGTTCAAGGTGCGCGCGAGCTTGCGGTCGCGCTCGGCGATGGCTTGGCTCTCGACGGCTAAGGCCTGGATCCGTGCGCTCACGTGCGCCGGAGCCGCAGCCGGGGCGGGGAGCGCTGTCGCGACGACAACGAGGGCCGCGAGAGCCGCGAGGATGGCGGGAATGGGATTGCGGGCCGGCCGGGCGCGGGTGGGCGCGACGTCCCAAATCTCACCGCGGGGTGCGCGCGCTGGAGCTGGACGAGGAAAAGCGGAAACCGATTGTCCGCCCGCTTCCCGCTCTAACCTAGAGGAATCGATCACGTTCATGATTATGGACTGAGTCCATCCAAAATCATAAACGCGATCTAATCGGCGGCCCGCTTCCAATCGGCCACCAGTTTTTCCGCGCGGGTGATGTCCTCG
>JASMAE010000392.1 GCA_030754475.1 Rhodospirillales bacterium | reverse complement strand
GCTCGCGCGGTGGCGGCCCGCCCGTCGCCCAGTCGAGCAGCTCGACCGTGTGCACCACCGCGACCGGCGCAGCGCCCGCAAGCTGGACGACGCAGCCGATGTTGCCCGTCGCGATCACGTCCGCGCCCAGCGCGGCCAGCGTGGCCGCCTTGCGCGCGCGCAACGGCTCGGCCAATTCGGGCCGCAGCATGTTGTAGGTGCCGGCCGAGCCGCAGCACAAATGGGCGTCCACGGGCTCGCGCACGCGGAATCCGGCGCTGCTCAACAGCCGCGACGGCGTCTCGCGAATGTGCTGGCCGTGGGCGAGCGAGCACGCGGCGTGATAGGCGACGACCGGCAACGACGCTGGCGCCGTCCCCGCCCCCGCCGCGCCGGCGAATCCCAAATCGTCGATCACTTCCGTAACATCCCTCGCGAGCGCCGCGATCTTTGAGGCGATCGCGCCGAGCTCCGCGTCGTCGCGCAGCAGGTGCGCGTAATCCTTGACCATGGTGCCGCAACCGGACGCGGTGACAACCACGGCGTCGAGCCCGCCGCCTGCGAGCGTGTCGTGGAGCGCGCGGACGGCGGCGCGCGCGGATGCGCGCGCGTCCTCGCTGCGGCCCATGTGGTGGACCAGAGCCCCGCAACACCCGAACCCCTCGGGTACGACGACCTCGCACCCCATACGCGTAAGCACGCGCGTGGCCGCCTCGTTGATGGCGGGGCGCAGAACCTGTTGCGCGCAGCCGGGCAGGATCGCGACGCGCTTGCGGCGTGGCCCTATGGCGGCAAAGGTCTGCGGCCGGTCGCCCGCGGACGGCGGGATGACGCGCCCTGGCGCCAGCGCGAGGGCGGCGCGCCAGCGGACCGGAAACAGCCGCCGGAAAGGGCGCGTGAGCGCGCCGGCGATGAGCGCGAAGCGGAACGCCCAGGGCCTGGGAAGCACGGCTGCCAAGAGTGCGCGCAGGATTCGTTCGCCTAAGGGGCGGACGAAGCGCGTCTCGATGCGGGCGCGGGCGATGTCGACCAGGTGCATGTAGTCGACCCCCGACGGGCACGTGGTCATGCACGCAAGGCACGAAAGGCAGCGGTCGATATGCCCCGCCACCTTCGCACTGGGCGAGCGATCGCCTTCGAGCATGTTCTTGATCAGGTAGATGCGCCCGCGTGGGCTGTCCAGCTCGTCGCCCAGCTCAACGTAAGTGGGACAGGTGGCGAGGCAAAATCCACAGTGCACGCAGGCGCGCAGGATGGCGTCGGCGTCGCGGATGTCGGCGTGGGCGAGCTGGTCGGCGGTGAAATGGGTCTGCACGTGCACGCGCCCTCAAGCCTGCGCCATGCGCCCGGGGTTAAGGACGTGGCGGGGATCGAAGCTGTCCTTGATGCGCTCCGTCAGGGCCGCCAGCGGCGCGGGTTGGGGTTGGAAGACGGGCACCGCGGCGCGCACGTCGGGGCCCGCTCGAACGAGCGTCGCGTGGCCGCCGGTATCCCGAATCGCGCCGCGAACCGTCTCGTGGCCCGCATCCGCCAGCGCCGGAATCGCAAGCCAGATCAGGCCGCCGGCCCAATCGTAGAACACCGTTCCGCCCGTAGCATTCGCGATCCGCCCGCCGACACCCGCGCCTGTCGCCGGCGGCACCGAAATCCGCCAGACCTGACGCGCGTCGGCGGCGAAGAACGAGACGTCGCGAACCTCGCGCCACAGCGAACGCGATTGGGGCGGTCCCAGCGCCTGGGTCGGGCCGAATGTGGACGCGAGGTCGCCGACGGCGCGCATCCGCGCCGCGACCGACGGCGCGGGCCCTTCTATCCGAATCGCCGTCGCCGCGGCGCCAAGGCCCGAGACGGCCTCGTTCGACGAAACGCGCGCGACGGCCGCGGGAAGATGGGCCGCGCCCGAAATGTCGTATGGGCCGTTCATCACCGCCGACATGGCGGCCACGGCCCGGGCGTCGGCGAGGCCGGCGATCAGCACCGTGCACTCGTCGTCTGGCGACGGAAGCGCCCGCAAGACCACGTGTGTCAGCACCGCGAGCGTCCCGAATGAACCCGCGATCAGTTTCGACAGATCGAAGCCCGTGACGTTCTTGACGACGCGGCCTCCCGACTTGAACGCTTCTCCGCGGCCACTGACGGCGTTAAAGCCGAGGAAGTGGTCTCGCGCCGCGCCCGCCATGATGCGCCGCGGGCCCGAGAGATTGCATGCAAGCACGCCGCCGACCGTGCCCCGGCCGGCCGGCTCGCCGAGCAGGGGACCGAGATCCGGAGGCTCGAAGGCGAGCATCTGCCGGTTGGCCTCGAGCGCGGCCTCGAGTGCCGCGAGCGGCGTCGCCGCGCCCATGCCGACCACCAGCTCGTCCGGCTCGTAGAGGTCGATACCCGAAAGCGCGCTTAAGTCGAGTTCGCGCGCTACCTCGCACGGGTGGCCAAGGTTCCGCTTGCTGCCGGCCGCCACCACCTCGACCGGCTGGCCGATCGCGAGCGAGTCCGCGACCGCCTCAAGCACGTCGCCGGCGTCGCGTGGAGAGAGAATATCGGTCATGGCGCTCGGCAGACGCGTTCAGAACCGCGGGATATCGGGGAAGCGAACCTGGCCGGCCCGCACGTGGAGCCGGCCCAACTCGGCGCAGCGGTGCAGAATCGGGTACACCTTGCCGGGATTGAGAAGGCCTTCGGCGTCGAAGGCACACTTCACGCGCTGCTGGTGGTTCAGGTCGTCCTCGGTGAACATGAGGCCCATCAAGTCGCGCTTCTCGACGCCGACGCCGTGCTCGCCGGTCAAGACTCCGCCGACCTCGACGCACAGCTTGAGGATTTCGGCGCCGAACGCCTCCGCGCTTTCCAACTCGCCCGACCGGTTGGCGTCATACAGGATCAACGGGTGCAGGTTTCCGTCACCGGCGTGAAAGACGTTGGCGACCCGAAGGCCGTGGCGGCGCGACATCTCGGTCATGCGCCGAAGCACCTCGGGGAGCCGGCGGCGGGGAATGGTTCCGTCCATACAGTAGTAGTCGGGTGAAATCCGCCCGACCGCCGGAAACGCCGCCTTGCGTCCGGCCCAGAACAGTTCGCGTTCCTCATCATTCGCGCTCACGCGCAATTCACCGGCACCCGATTCCCGCGCGATCCCGGCCACCCGGTCCACGAGATGGGCGACCTCCGCCTCCGGCCCGTCGAGCTCGACGATCAACAGGGCCTCCGCGTCGCGCGGATAGCCCGCATGGACGAAATCCTCGGCCGCGTGAATGGCGGGCCGGTCCATCATCTCCATACCGGCCGGGATGATGCCCGCCCCGATCACCTGGGCGACGCAGGCGCCCGCGGTCTCGCTCGACGGGAAACCGGCGAGAAGGGCACGCGCCGTCTCCGGCCTGGGAAGGATGCGGACCGTGACCTCGGTCACGACCCCGAGCAGGCCCTCGGAGCCGGTGACCAGACCAAGAAGGTCGTAGCCTTCGCTGTCCAGGTGCTTGCCGCCGACCCGAATCACCTCACCCGTGATCAGCACCAATTCGAGGCCGAGCAGGTTGTTGGTGGTAAGGCCGTATTTCAGGCAGTGAACCCCGCCCGAGTTCTCGGCGACGTTGCCGCCGATCGTGCACGCGATCTGGCTCGAGGGATCGGGGGCGTAATAGAAGCCTTGCGCCTTGACGGCATCGGTAATGCCGAGATTCGTCACGCCGGGCTGGGCGACGACGCAGCGGTTGTCGAGGTCCACATCGAGGATCCGTTTGAACTTTCCGAGTCCGAGCGTGACCGCGTCCGCCAACGGCAACGCGCCGCCGGAAAGCGAGGTCCCGGCGCCGCGCGGCACCACCTTCACGCCTTCCGCGTGGCACAGCTTCAGGATTAGCGAGACCTGCTCGGTCGTCTCGGGCAGAACGACGATGAAGGGAAGCTGGCGGTAGGCGGTGAGGCCGTC
>JASMAE010000391.1 GCA_030754475.1 Rhodospirillales bacterium | reverse complement strand
GGCGTGATGTGGAAGACCCCGGCGCCGCCGTTACCGAACAGGGGTTTGATGATGATGTCGCGATGTTCCTTGCGGAACTCGTGGATCCGGTCTTTGTCGGCGGTGATCAACGTTGGCGGCATGAGCTCTGGAAAACGGGTCACGAACAGCTTCTCGGGCGCGTTGCGGACCGAGGCCGGATCGTTAACCACGAGAGTTTCCGGATGGATTTTCTCAAGGATGTGGGTCGCGGTGATGTAGGCCATGTCGAAGGGCGGGTCCTGGCGCATCAGGACCACGTCGACGATGGCGAGATCGAGTATCTCGGGCGCGCCCAAGGTGAAGTGATCGCCCTTGCGGCGGCGCACCTCGAGAGGGCGCGCGCACGCGCGCACGCGCCCGGCGGCGAACGAGAGCTCCTGTGGCAGATAGTGATAGAGGCCGTGGCCCCGCGCTTGCGCCTCTAAGGCAAGGACGAACGTGCTGTCGGCGTCGATGTCGACGTTCTCGATGGGATCCATTTGGATCGCGACAGCGAGGCTCATGGGTGTCTCCCCGGTGGAACGCCGGTGCCGATGCGGCCTCGGCGTTAGCGCTCGGATTCTATCCGAGCCGGCCGCGCAGCTCTTGCAACAGGATCGAGGTGCGTTGGTTGCCTGCGTCGCCGGCCCCGAGCCGCAGGGATTCCTCGAGCGCCGCCACCGCCGCCCTGACATCACCCAGTTTGGCGCTGATCAGCCCGGACTCGCGCCAAAGCGCGGCGGTCGCGGGCGCGAAAAGCACCATGGTCTCGATCACCTCGCGCGCGTCCTCGAGCTTTCCTTCGCGCAGGTACGCATCCTTGATCCCGCTTTCGAGTCGGACAAGGATCTCGCGGTTTCCCAGCGTCGCGGCGTGCCACCATCGCCGCTCGGCGTCTCGTCCGCGTTCCGCCACCAACATCGTGCGAAGCTCGAGGGCGTGCACGCGGCGCCCGCGGTCGAAAGGATCGAGGATCTCGCGCCGTCCCTCGTTTTCCAGTCGGACCAGCATCCGCACCGGGAAGTCGACCGCGCCGCACGCCCACCCGAGAAGCCGGCACACCTCGAGGTAGATGATGCCGAGGCCGACCGCCGAACCGCGGCGGTGGTCGATGACACTCAACAGGTTCGCGCGGTCCACGGGCCCGTCCTGGCGGTCGTCGGCGCCGCGATATCCATAGCGGCCGGCCACCACCTGCCCCAACGCTTCGGCACGGATGTGAATGCGCGCGCCGTCTTCGGTCTCGCCCGCGTAGGCGTCCACGTCGCGGGCGACCCGCTCGAGGTGACGCCGGTAGGGCTCGATCGCCGCCCGCGGCCGGAACCGCCGGCCGAGCGCGAAGGCCGTCTCGGCGAGGTCAATGTCCGCGTCGGCGGCCGCACCGAGCCGTGAGAGCCGCAGGCGAGTCCGCTCGTCGGGCCTCATGATTTGGTCTTGACGCGAACGTGGTCGACGACGCGGCGGACGTAGGCAAGCGCGCGCGCTTGGGCAATCACCCGGTCCAGCTCGGCCTGGTCGCGCGCTATGCCGATCAGGTAGACGACGCCGTTCACCGTCTCGACCTCGTAGTTCACCGCATGCACGTCCTGGTCGAACGTCAGCTTCGCAACCAGTTGGGTCGTGATCCACGTATCGCGGGCCAGCGCCTCGGCGCCGCCGCTCTCGGCGACCTCGATCTCGTTGATCACGTCGACAACCTCTTCCGCCTTCCACGCCAGCCTCACCGCGTCGGCGCGCGTCCGTTCTTCGCGGACGACGCCGGTCAGCAGCACTCGTCCCTCATAGACGTCGAGACCGACCCGCGCGCCGAGGGTATGTTCGTGCTGGAACCACAACTCGAGCACCCTGGCCTTGATCTTGAGGTCGCGGGCGAAGCCATCGATGCCGCGCTCCTGATAGGCCGCCGCGCCCACCACCGCGCCCGCGCCGACGACGGTCCCGGCGCAGCCCGAAAGCCCAAGCGCAAGCGCGAGCACGACGAAAGCACCGGCCCACGTGGACCGGCGGTGCGCGCATCGCAGATACGATCGAACCAAACGCAGAGGAAGAAGGCGCCGTGGGACCATGGCCGACATTCTAGTTGCCGCGCGGCGGCGCCGAAAGACCTTGATGGTGGGTCTCCGCTCGGCCCACGCCGTCGCGGCCTTTCAGGTTCGGTCGCCGGGCCGCCACGCGTCTTGCAGGTGGACCGGCGGCCCCCACGGCCGGACGAGAATTACGTCGAAGCGGACGCGCATGCCGGCCGCGGCCGGGTGCGCCGCCAGGAACGCCTCGGCGGCGCGAACGATCCGGACGCGTTGCCGGGCCCCCAGCGCCTCGGCGGCCGCGGCGAGGTTCCGGCGCGCCTTGACCTCGACGATGGCGAGCGTCCCCCGTCTTGTGGCGACGAGGTCGATCTCGCCCACCGGAGTGCGATACCCGCGGGCGAGGATGCGGTAGCCTTTGAGGCGCAGGAGCCACGCGCAAACGCCCTCGGCGACGCGGCCGAAAGTCCGCGCGCGGCGGCGGAAGCGGGCCGCGGAGCGTCGGGGCGTGCGTGTCATCGCCTGCGGGTCCGGTCGATCTCGAGTGCGCGGGCATACACCTCTGCCCTTCGCCGGCCCGTGGCCGATGCCACGCGGGCGACCGCGTCGCGCACCGACGCGTGCCCGAGTTCCGCCTCGAGAAGCACGTCCACGTCCGCGTCCGCCATCCTTTCCGCGTCCTCGGCCGGGCCGACCACCACCACGACCTCGCCCTTGGGCGGCCCGCTGTCGTGGTAGTGCCGGGCGAGTGTATCGAGGGTGCCGCGTCGCACCTCTTCGAACGCCTTGGTCAGCTCCCGCGCCACGGCTGCCGGCCGCGCGCCCAGCACCACGTGCATGTCGGCGAGCGTCGCCGCCAGGCGCCGCGTCGATTCCATGACGATCAGACTGGCGGATACGTCCCTCAACGCGGCCAGCGCTGTGCGCCTCGCCGGCGAGCGGGTAGGGAGGAATCCAACGGACAGGAACCGGTCCGTGGGCAGTCCCGAGACCACGAGGGCGGCGAGCGGCGCCGACGGGCCGGGGAGCGTCGTGACCGGGACGCGCGCCTCGATACAGGCGCGGACCAGCTTGTAGCCGGGGTCCGAGACCAAGGGCGTGCCCGCGTCCGAGACCAGCGCCACCGTATCGCCATTTTTCAGTCGCTTCATGAGCGCCGGACGGACGCGTTCGGCATTGTGGTCGTGGTAGGTCGTGAGCGGCGTCGCGATACGGTGAAGGCTGAGAAGCCTTCGGGTCACGCGGGTATCTTCGCAGGCGATGACGGCCGCCCCTTCGAGGACGGCAAGCGCCCGCAAGGTGATATCGCTCGCGTTTCCGATCGGCGTGGCGACAACGTAGAGGCCCGCCTCCAGCTCATCGGCCGCACCCGGCCGGGAGATCCGTTTACGCTGAGGCGCGCGGCGGTTACCTTCGGGTGCGTCGCCCGAGCGCCGAGAGGTATAAGACCGTGACCCACCGGATTCCAAGTTTTGGTCTTTTCTCGCCACGCGCGATCGCCCCCGTGCTTTTGTTCGCCTTGGTTCTCGCCGCCTGTGAGTCTCCAACAGTGGCTTCGCTGTTGCAAGGCGTCCGCGGGACACCGCGCCCGGCGCAGCCGCCCGCCGCCGTGTCCGAGCCGGCCAAGCCCCCGATCGCACCGACCGCACAACCAGCCGCGCTACCGCCCGACGAAGCGGCCGTTCCGGCGCTCGCGCCGCCGGGCTCGGCGCCGGTCGCGCGCGAGGCCGTCGTCTCGGTCGCGCCGCCGGTCTCCCCTGCGGGGCCGTCGTTGGGACCGGTGCTCTGGATGCCGCCACAGGCACGGACGCCGGCGTCCGAACCCTTCGCGGGCAAACCGCCGCCACCCTTGTACGCTTCGTCGACCACGCGGGTCGCACTATTGTTACCGCTTTCGGGCGCGAACGGAGCGCTCGGCCAGGACATGCTGAAAGCGGCCCAACTCGCGATGTTCGACTTCGCGAACGACCGCTTCGAGCTTCTCGTCCACGATACCCTCGGAACACCGGAAGGCGCAGCGGACGCCGCCTCGTTGGCCATCGCCGATCGGGCGGCCTTGATCCTGGGGCCGCTGCTGGGGAAATCGGTCGTCGCCGCGGCCCCGGCCGCCCGCGCGGCCGCCGTCAGGATGCTCGCCTTTTCGAGCGATCGCTCGGTTACGGGCGACGGTAT
>JASMAE010000390.1 GCA_030754475.1 Rhodospirillales bacterium | reverse complement strand
TTTTCCGAACCGGAACCCGATGGGTCGGGGTTGTCGCCGCCTTCTGCTCCCGCCGCTCGCTCGGTGCTATCTTCGTTCATGGACTCCGTTCCGTTCGGGCCGAGGCGATCCGGCCGAGAGTGCGCCGATGGGCGAGAGAATCGTCCGCATCATACGCTATCGGGCGGACATCGAACAAAAGCCGCCCAATCCTATTGAACGCCGCGCTATGGCCGCGTCACTTTCCCGACTGCATTGAAACTACGAGGTCGAAACTTGGTGCGAGGACAGGTTCAACTCGCTTCGTCGCCCGCTTCGTCGCCGGTCGCAACGGTGGGTCCGGCCGCCCCGCTCGAAGCCGCGAAACTCAGATTGCGGATGTTTTCGGCAAGGATCTTGAGCAGCCCCCGCAAGAACGGGTCCGCCTTCGCCATCTTTTCCTCGAACAACTTGCGCGAGATCACAATCAACGTGACTCCGGTCTTGGCGCGCGTTAAGGCCATGCGCGGCGCCTCGTCGATGAGCGCCATCTCGCCGAAGATGCCGCCTTGGCCGACGGCTCCGATGACGACCTCGTTTCCCTCCACGGTCTTGACCATCTCGACCTCGCCGGACTGGACGACGTAGGCTTGGCTGCCGGGGTCGCCCTCGCGGAAAATTCTATCTCCGGCTTGAAAGGTCCGACGTTCGAGAACCTGATTGGCCATGATCAAGCACCGCTCCCAAAGCTTCGCCGACAAGTCAACGTCGGCAAGAAACTGGTTCCCCGTCCGCGTTCGCTTCTCTAACCCCGGCGCATGCGGGTATTCTACGACCGAAAACACCAAAAATCACCGCTTAAACGTAGGGGGTCCGGGCGCGCCGACGGGTACGTCGTCGCCTCTTTCTGGCGAGCCCGTGCCGAGTGTGTCGGCTTCTTCGCCGCAAACCGAGGCACCATCATGACGGCCGAGCGCCAATATCTCGACCGGCCGTTCGTCGGCGTCGGCGTGGTTGTGTGGCACGATGACACAGTGCTTCTCGTGCGTCGCGCGACGCCGCCGAACCAAGGCGGTTGGAGCCTTCCGGGCGGCGTCCAGGAAGTCGGCGAGACAGTCTTCGAGGCGGCTCGCCGTGAAGTCATGGAGGAAGCGGGACTGGCCGTCGAAGTCCTCGGCCTCGTCGACGTGGTTGATTCAATCCATCGTGACGGCGAAGGGCGCGTCCGGTTTCACTACACGCTCGTCGACGTGCTCGCCGAATCGGCGGCGGGCGACGCCGTGGCCGGGGGCGACGCGGAAGCGGTCGCGTGGATGCACGTGGACGACGTGGAGGGTCTCGACATCTGGTCTGAGACCAAGCGGGTCATTGGCCGCGCGCACCGGCTTCGGGCCGAGTGGCGCGCCTCGGACGCGCGCGATCCTTAAGTGGCGCCGCGAAGCCGACGGCCGAGGTATCGCCGACCCCGGCCACCGTTCGTTGAGCATCGTCCGCATCCGTGGAATCGAGGCGGCCCACATGCCGGCCCGGCCACCCCCGGCATCGCACGATTGGAGCGGCCGGATTGGGGCGCGAGCTGGTTCCGCCTAAACGGACAATGCGCTAGTTGAGGACGGCCTGCGAAACGCGCTCGCCGCCGACGTTCAAAACCCATGAATCGAGCATTAGCCGCGCGATCCGCTGGGCAGCCGTAAACTGCACCTCGGGCGAGGCATAGGACCAGACGTGCGCCACGGGTTCGGCGGTCCTGGGCATGACGATCGTCCACTGTTTGAAGCGGTGGTCGCCGCGTGAGTACGTGACGATAAACTGATGCCCCGTCAGCCGCACGCCGCCCTGATCGTAAACGTATTGCCCTTCGTCCAGGAACTGGACACTTTCCGCCTGGGTGGAGAACGCCGACTTCAAATCGGACAGCACCGTGGCCACGGCCTGGCGCGCATCCGCGGCGGCATCGGGCGCGATGTTCTGGATGGTCACGGTGTTGTAGTACTGCTCGCTGCCTTCTTCGCCGCCGAAAATGACCACGAACTCCGACGACCGGTCGACCGTCCAGTGGTTCGGATAATCGATCGCGTAACCGAGCGTGCCGGCGACGAAACGGCGCCCGCCGTCGGCCGAGGCGCTTCGGATTTCCATGGTGTCCGCTGCCGTGGGCGCTGGCCTGCCCCCGATTAGTGGTCCAGCGCTTAAGTTAGAGTTTGGCGCGGGTTAAGTTGATGGGCCAACCGTAGCCCATCAACAGCGTAGGTTGGCCCATCAACGTTTGGCAAGATGGTTTCTGGGGCCGGCGGTC
>JASMAE010000389.1 GCA_030754475.1 Rhodospirillales bacterium | reverse complement strand
CGAGCAGCATGTCGACCGAATCGATGATGGGTCGCATTTCCTTGGCGCGGCGAACCTCGATCGACCGGTCGGGACCGTCGAGAATCTCGGTCTCCCACACCCTGTTGTAGTCCTCGTCCACGAAGCGTGAATCCTCAGGTTTCGCGGGATCGAACTTCTGGTAGGCGAACACGTTGGCAAAGGCGAGGGTGAGCTTGCCGCGCTTGGGCCGCACGTCGTTTCGGAACAGGTGGTCGACGGCGTGCGCCCCGCAGGTCTCGTTGCCGTGGGTGACCGCCTGGATCATCGCGTGCGGTCCGGGCTGGCCGCTGTCGAAAGTGGTGACGTAGTCGACGCCCGAATTGCCCTGCTTGTACGGCGCGATGTCCGGCGCATCGAATTCCACGGGGTAGATCTCGTTCATTGGCTCCATCCTTGCGGCGTGCGGACGCGAACCATGCCGCAAAACGGCCCGCGACCGAAGTGTTTCTTGGCCGGCGCGCCCGCGACCCGGCGAGTCATTGCGCGCCGCCGCGTCTTGGGTATGTTGGAAGGACACGCTCCCAACCCGCCCCCCGCGATGAGGCGGGCGGACGAACGCCAGGAGACCCGCGCCATGCACCTTTCCCGTTTCCCGAGGGTTCGTCTCGCCCACACGCCGACGCCCTTGGAGCCGCTCGCCAACCTGACCCGCGCGCTCGGCGGGCCGCAACTGTTCGTCAAGCGCGACGACTGCACGGGCTTGGCAAGCGGTGGCAACAAGACGCGCAAACTCGAGTTCCTGATGGGCGACGCCCTTGAAGCCGGCGCCGATACCGTCATCACCCAGGGAGCCGTGCAGTCGAACCATTGCCGCCAGACGGCGGCTGCGGCCACCAAACTGGGGCTCAAGTGCGAGATCATCCTCGAAAACCGCGTGGCCGACTCAACCGAGGAGTACGAGACGTCGGGCAACGTGCTGCTTGATCAGCTGTTTGGGACCGCCATCCTCCGCGTGCCGGCGGGAACCGACATGAATGGCGCGCTCGAAGAGGTGGCGGGCGAGATCCGGGCCAAGGGCGGCAAACCGTACGTGATCCCCGGTGGCGGCTCCAACCGGGTGGGGGCACTGGGATACGTTGGTTGCGCGATCGAGCTCGTGCATCAGGCGAACGAGGCCGGAATCCGGATCGACCACGTCGTGCACGCGACCGGCAGCACCGGAACCCAGGCGGGCCTTCTCGCCGGGCTCGAGGGCATGAACAGCGGCATCCCGATCTACGGGATCGGCGTCAACCGTCCCAAGGAGCAACAGGAAGGCGCGGTTCACGAACTCGCCGAAGCGACCGCCGATTACGTCGGCGTCAGCGGCGGGATCGGGCGTGACCGGGTGGTCGCGAACTGCGATTACGTTGGCCAGGGCTACGGGGTGCCGACCGAGGCGATGGTCGAGGCGGTTACGTTGACCGCGCGCCACGAGGGGCTGCTTCTGGATCCGGTCTATTCCGGAAAAGCGATGGCCGGTCTCATCGACCTCATCCGCAAGGGCGAGGTCTTCTCCAAGGACGACAACGTCGTGTTCATCCACACCGGCGGCTCGGTCGGTTTGTTCGGTTACCGCCAGGTCTTCGCGCCGGCGTGACGCGGGCGCCGACGGCGCCCAAGGGGCCGAGGCGCGCAGCCGACCCGCTCGCCGGCGGGGCGCCGGCGGACGTTGCCGGTTGGACGCGGCATGAACCCCCGATAAGATGCGGCCGAATCCCTGGCGCACCGCGAAGCGGGGGAATCTTGCGCAAGTTTCGGTCGAGAGTAAACGGGGGCGCCGGCGGCGAGGGGTTTTCGGCTGCGTGAACGGAGAGCCCTCAGATCAGCCGGATCGGGTCCAATCGGCAATGACCGCGACACGCACGAAGACGCAAGGGAAGGCGCGTCCGTTCGACCGCGTATTGCCGACGGTTCCGTGCTTCGCCGACCGGATCGATTCCCGTGGGGTGGAGTTCTAACCGGCATTGACTTCGTAGGTGCCCGGTGGCTAGCTCGACGCTTGAGTCCTTGAGAGGAGCGCGCCATGAAGGAGTTCCGAGGCAGCTTTCCAGTCATCGTCACCCCGTTCCGCGCCGCTGACGGCGCATTCGACGAGGACGCCATGCGGCGCTTCGTCGACTGGCAGATCGAGCAAGGATCCCATGGGCTGGTCACACTTGGCTCGATGGGCGAGTTCTACCTGATTTCGGACGAGGAACGCACGCGGATCGCCACGACCGTCATCGAGCAGGCGGCGGGCCGCGTGCCGGTGCTGGTCGGCACGATGAACGTGCGCACCGAAACCGCCGTGCGCTATTCGCGCGAGGCCGAGGAGCTCGGCGCCGATGGCCTGATGATTACGCCGCCCTACTACGTCGCGCCTTCCGACGACGAGATCTTCGATTTCTACCGCGCGATCTGCGAAGAGGTCTCGATCCCGGTGATGCTCTACAACAATCCGTTCACCACCCACGTGGACATGTCGGCGGTGCTGGTCGGGCGGCTGACGCGCGAGCTTGAGAACATTCGCTACATCAAGGAAGCGAGCGGCGATCTCGCCCGGGTGTACGACGTCCGGCGCGAGGCCGGCCCGAAAATGAACGTCTGGCAGGGCGCGCGTCCGTTCGAGGCTTTCTTCTTGGGTTCCACCGGGTGGGTCTCGCCCGAGGGGAACTGGGCGCCGGCGGCGTCCGCCGAGATGTACAACCTGCTGTTCGCGGGCGACACCGAGGGCGCGGAAAAGCTGCGTGACAGGTTCGTCGCCATGATGACCCTGATCCGAAGCGCGGCGCCCGCGCCCCGGCAAAACAACCTTGCGGCCGCGACCGCCTTCGCCAAGGAGATGTGCCGGATGGTGGGCCAGCCCATGGGGGTGCCGCGCCCGCCCATGAAACCGGCGGAGGCGTATGGCGAGCGCGGCGCGCAAGTTCTCGTCCAGCTCCGCGGCATCCTCGAGGAAATGGGGGTACTTTCCCAGCAAGCGGCAGAGTGAGCAGGAGGATCATCGACCACCGCTGGCGGTCGGTCGTCCCAATCCCGCCGTTCGCTCAGCGGGCGTGCTGGTCGTAGGCCGCGAGCGCCTGTCCGCCGTAAACGGCCGCCGGTCCGCCGCCCATCTCAACCGCGACGGCGATGGTCTCGACAACCTCTTCCCGGCTCGCCCCTTTTTCGAAGGCGGCGCGGGTGTGGTAGACGATGCAGCCTTCGCAGCGCAGGCTGACCGAAATGGCGAGCGCCATCAGCTCCTTGATCTTCGCATCCAGCACCCCGTCCTTGGTGGCTTCGGCGACGAGCTGGTGAAAGGCACGCATGGGGCCAGGCGCGGCCTTGAAGAGCGCGGCGGTACGCGCGTCGAGCGCTTTCCCGTACGCAACAAGATCCTGGGACATCGGCTTCTCTCCCTATTTCCGCGGTGGTGAACGATTGGTGGCGCCCGGTGCCGCCGGCCGTGTCAATCCGCCTACGGCCCCGTCGCCGAGGTGCCGCCGTCGACGGAGAACTCGGTTCCGGTCACGAACGCGGCGCGCTCGGAGGCCAGGAACAGGATGACGCGGGCCATTTCGCCCGCCTCGGCGACGCGCTTCAAGGGCATTCGTTCCGAAAGCAAGGCGAGTCCTTCCGCCTCCGTCATTCCGCGTTGGCGGATCGAGGATCGGAGCATCTCGGTCAAGACGTCGCCGGGACACAGCGCCACCACGCGGACGCCGAATTCGGCGAGGTCCAGCGCCATGGCGCGGCTGAGCTGAACGACGCCGGCCTTGCTGACGCAGTAGGACGCCGTACCCGCCGCCGCGACGAGGCCGAGATCGGACGAGACGTTGACGATCACGCCGTGGCGCCGCGCGGTCATGCGCCGTGCCGCCGCCTGGCCCAGGAAGAAAACGGCGTTCAGGTTGACCTGCATGGTCTCGAGCCACTGGACGTCCGTGGTCTCCAGCGCGCCCGCGCGATGAAGGGTTCCCGCGTTATTGACCAGGACGTCGAGTCGGTCCAGCCCCTCGATCGCCTCGATGACGCGGTCCACGCCGTTCGTTCCGGCCAGATCCGCTTGCACGAATCGCACTTTTGCGCCGCGCGCCCGGGCGGCGTCGACGGCCTTCGAACCGGCCTCGGCATTGCGCCCGGTAATCACCACGCTTGCCCCGGCGTCGGTGAAGGCCAGCGCGGTCGCGGCACCTATCCCTGAGGTGCCGCCCGTCACGACGACCGTTTGGTCCGCGAAGTCCATATTTGGCACGCCGTCGATATCAGGCGAACTCGCCGTCCCAGTCGCGCCCTTCAACGATCTCGCGCACGCGCGCGAGAAAAGCGGCCGAATACGCCCCGTCGATCGCACGGTGATCGAACGATTGGGCGAGCACGGCCGTGGGCCTGACGACGATGCGATCCTCGTCCCCGTCGGTGACGACGACCGCACGCTTGCGCACGGCGTCGAACGACAGGATCGCGACTTGCGGCTGGTTGATGATGGGAACGGTGAACAGGGTCCCGAAGGAACCGGCGTTCGAAAGCGTATAGGTTCCGCTCGCGACGTCGTCGGCGCCGAGCGTGCCACCCCGCGCCTTGGATACGAGGTGGCGGATCGCGCGCGCCAGCGCCGGCACCGGCATGGCCGCCGCGTCGGCGATCACGGGCGCAACGAGGCCTTCGTGATCAAGATCCACGGCGATGGCGAGATTGACGTGGCGATGGACGATGAGGTTTTCCGCATCCACGCTCGCGTTTACGCGCGGGAAGTCCGCGATCGCGAGACAAAGCGCACGGGCGACGAAGGGGAGTGCGGTCAGCGAGGCCCCCTCTTCGCGCGCCCACGCCTCGCGGCGGGCGGCGCGAACGTCTTCTATCAGGCGAAAGTCCGCCTCGATCGCCTGGAACGCGTGGGCGCTGGTCGCCTTGGAGCGGACCATGTGCTCGGCGGTCAGTTTTCGCAGGCGGTTGAAAGGGATCGCCGCGTGGTCTGCGGCCGGCGCGGCGTCGGTGCGATCGCCCCGGGGCGTCGAGCCTGGGACTTCGCGCTGGTCGATGTGGGCGAGGACGTCGCGACGCGTAATCCGGCCGCCTTCGCCCGAGCCAGTGAGCGCGCCGGTGTCGATTCCGTGCTCGGCCAGCAGCCGACGGACCACCGGGGACAACTTGGATTTTGCGCGCCCGGCGGGACGTTCGCGGGCCGTCTCTTCGATCACCGCGAGCCGGGCGCCGACAACCACCGTCTCGCCCTCGGGAACCAGGATCTCGCGAAGCGTGCCCGTGGCCGGGGCGGGTATCTCGGTTTCGACCTTGGCCGTGCCCACGTCGAACAGGGGCTCGTCGGCCTTGACCGCGTCGCCCACCCGTTTGCGCCAGGCCGTGACAGTGCCCTCCGTCACCGTCTCGCCGAGCTGCGGCATCACCACGTCCATCTCGGCCCTTTCCGGCCGGCACTTCGCCGTCAGTCGACGGTCCTGCGCACCGTTTCGACGATCCTCGCCACGGAAGGGATCGCCAGGGATTCGAGCTCGCCGGCGCAAGGCAGTGGCACGTGCGGGGTCGTAATGCGGACGATCGGTCCGTCGAGGTCGGAGAAGCATTCCTCGGCCGCGATCGCTGCGATTTCCGCCCCCCAGCCGCACAGGCGCGGATTCTCCTCCACCGTGACTAGGCGGCCCGTCTTGCGAACAGCGTCGAGGATCGTTGTTGTGTCCAAGGGAACCAGGGAGCGGAGGTCGACGACGGTGGCATGGATGCCGTCCTCGGACGAAAGGCGCTCCGCAGCCTCCAGCGCCTTGGGGACCATGGCGGCCAGGGCGGCGATGGTGACGTCACCGCCCTCGCGGAGCACCTTGGCGGTCCCCAGCTGGTCCACGTGCTCGCCGTCGGGGACCTCGCCCTTGGTCGCCATCATGAACTTGTGCTCGAAGAAGATGACGGGATCGGGATCGCGGATCGCGGCCGCCAACAGGCCCTTGACGTCGGCCGGGGTCGAAGGCGCGACAACCTTGAGGCCGGGAACCGCCATCGCCCAGTTCTCGACGCTTTGCGAGTGTTGCGCGCCGAAGCTGCCGCCGCCGCCGTTGGCGGTGCGGATGACGAGGGGAAGCGACACCTGGCCGCCGGTCATGTAGCGGGTCTTGGCGATCTCGTTGGCGACCAGGTCCCAGCAAACCGCCAGAAAGTCCGAGAACATGATCTCGGCGATGGGCCGAAGCCCTGTCATGGCGGCCCCCATCGCGGCGCCTACGATCGCTTGTTCCGAGATCGGCGTGTCCTTGACCCGGTCGGGACCGAACCTCTCCAAGAGACCAACTGTGGTCTTGAACACACCGCCGGCGGTGGCCACGTCCTCGCCGAGGAAGACAACGCTGTCGTCGCGCGCCATTTCCTGGGCGATGCCCTCGGCGATCGCCTCGCGATAGGTCAGCTCCGCCACGCCGCACCTCCGTCCGCCCAAAGGTCGGTCTCGACCATTTCCGGTGAAGGCGGCGGCGCGGACCGGGCGATCTCGGTTGCTTCGTCGATGGCGCCCAGAACCTCGCCTTCCATCGCCGCGAGGGATTTGGCGGTGACTCCGAATTCCAGCAGCCGCGC
>JASMAE010000388.1 GCA_030754475.1 Rhodospirillales bacterium | reverse complement strand
CGGTTTTCGAGACCGCCCCATTCGACCACTCTGGCACCCCTCCACGAGGCCGGCGCAGACGTTATCCGAATGCCTCCAACCCGGCAAGAAGACCCGGAAATCGGCGCAGGCCGCGCCGTAGACGCCGTTGACAGGGGCTGGGCGGCGGCTATAGTGCCGCGTTCTCCGGCGGGCCGCATGCGCGACGCGGCCCGAGGCGGATTCGTTCGTTCTTTTAATCGGGGCTCGCGAGGATCGATGTTCGCTGTCATCCGAACCGGCGGCAAGCAGTACCGCGTCGCACCCAACGACGTGATCGTGGTCGAGCGCCTGGCCGGCGAGGCCGGCTCGAATGTCGAGCTCGGCGAGGTGCTGATGCTGGGCGACGGCGGCACCGAGGCGCAGATCGGAACCCCGCTGGTGGACAAGGCCGCGGTCTTCGCCGAGGTCCTTGAGCAGGCGCGCTCCCCCAAGATCAATGTCTTCAAGAAGAAGCGGCGCAAGAAATACCGCCGCACCCGCGGTCACCGCCAGAACGTGACCGTGCTCCGGATCACCGAGATCAGCGCCGCGGGCACGAGGGCCGCCGCGCGCAAGGCCGAGCCCGCGCCGAAGACCGAGGCGGCGCCCGAAACAAAGGCAGCGCCGAAGACGAAGGCGATTCCGAAAGCGAAGGCGGTTCCGAAAGCGAAGGCGACAGCCAGCAAAACGCCGCCCGCCAAGCGTGGCGGCAGGTCCCGGGCGAAACCGCCCGCGTCCAAGGAGTAGCGCTCCATGGCACACAAGAAAGCGGGCGGCAGCTCGCGCAACGGCCGCGACAGCGCCGGTCGCCGCCTCGGGGTCAAGAAGTTCGGCGGCGAAACCGTCGTTCCCGGCAACATCATCGTCCGCCAGCGCGGCACCAAGTTCCACCCCGCGTCCGGCGTCGGCATCGGCAAGGACCACACGTTGTTCGCTCTCGTCGATGGTGCCGTGCGGTTCCGCCGCAAGGCCCAGGGCCGGATGTACGTGGCGGTGGAGCCGAAGGCGTAAGCCGCCCCCTCGGGGCCTTCCGCGCCGACCGCGAGGGGAATGGCCCGCCGTTCCCCTTTTTGCCGCGATCCCGTCGGGCGCGCGGCACAGCGGTGAAGCGATGAAATTCCTCGATGAGGCGAAGATCTTCGTCAGGGCCGGCGACGGCGGATCGGGCTGCGTTTCGTTCCGGCGCGAGAAATCCGTGCCCCGCGGCGGCCCCGACGGCGGCGACGGCGGCAAGGGCGGCGACGTGGTCGTGGAGTGCGTCGCCAACCTGAACACCTTGATCGACTTCCGCTACCACCAGCATTTCAAGGCCGCTTCCGGGCGCCGCGGCAGCGGCCGCAACCGCACCGGCGCCGGCGGACTCGACCTCGTCGTTTCGGTCCCGCCGGGAACCGAGATCCTCGACGAAGACCGCACGCGCACCATCGCCGATATGGTTCGGCCGGGCGATCGCCGGGTGGTGGCGGCGGGCGGCGACCGCGGTTTCGGCAACGCGCACTTCGCCAGCTCGACCAACCGCGGGCCTCGCCGCGCCGAACCGGGCCGGCCGGGCGAGGAGCGGTGGGTGTGGCTTCGCCTCAAGCTCATCGCCGATGCGGGTCTGGTCGGACTGCCGAACGCGGGCAAATCGACCCTCCTCGGCGCCGTCTCGCGGGCCTCGCCGAAGGCCGCTCCCTATCCGTTCACGACTCTGCACCCGCATCTCGGCGTCGCTTTCGAAGACCACGCACCGATCGTGTTCGCCGATCTTCCCGGCCTCATCGAGGACGCGCACGCGGGCGCCGGGCTCGGTACCAAGTTCCTCGGCCACGTCGAGCGCTGCCGGGTGCTCATCCACTTGGTCGATGCCACCATGGGCGACGTCGCCCAATCCTACGCCACCGTCCGGCGCGAGCTCGAAGCCTATGGCGCAGGGCTCGCGGACAAGCCCGAGATCGTCGTCCTCAACAAGTGCGACGCGCTTTCGGACGCCGACATCGCGGAAGGAAAAGCGGCGCTCGGCGGAGCCGCCCGCGCCCGCGTGCTCGGCCTGTCCGGCCTCACCGGCCTTGGCATGGACGAACTGGTGCGCACCGTTCGTTCGGCGCTGGAGCGATGCCCGCAGCCCGCGCCCGCGGCGGAGGGGGCGCTGCCGTGACGGCAACTCCGGAGGCCGGCCTCGCCGGCGCGCGCCGCGTCGTCGTCAAGATCGGCTCAAGCCTTCTCACCGACGTCGATCGGGGCACGCTTCGCCGCCGATGGCTTACCGGTCTGGCCAAGGACATCGCCGCACTCGTCGCAAGCGGCGCCGAGGTCATCGTGGTCTCGTCCGGTGCCATCGCGCTTGGACGGCGCGATCTCGGGTTCGGCGACGGCGAGCTCAGGCTTGAGGAAAAGCAGGCCGCCGCCGCGACCGGCATGATCCGCCTCGCGCACGCCTACCAGGAAACCATGGCGCCGCACGGCCTCAAGGTGGCGCAGGTCCTTCTCACCCTCGACGACAGCGAGGACCGCCGGCGCTACCTCAACGCGCGCAACACACTCGAGGCGTTGCTGCGGGTCCGCGCCGTGCCGCTAATCAACGAAAACGACACGATCGCGACCGACGAGATCCGCTTCGGCGATAACGATCGCCTTGCGTCGCGGGTCGCGGCGATGGTGAGTGCCGACGTTTTGGTCCTGCTTTCCGACATCGACGGCCTTTACACGGCCGATCCGCACGAGGACGTGTCGGCCGAGCTGATCCCCATCGTGCGCACCATCACGCCGGAGATCGAAGCCATGGCCGGGCGGGCGCGGCCGGGTATCGGCTCGGGCGGCATGGTGACCAAGCTGATGGCCGCGAAGGGATGTCTCGCCGCCGGCTGCCGCATGGTAATCGCCGACGGCACCAAAGCGCGGCCCCTTCGGCGTTTGCTCTCGGGTGGGCGCTCGAGCTGGTTCATCCCCTCGGCGACGCCGCAGACCGCGCGCAAGCGCTGGATCGCGAGCGCGCTTCAGCCGCGCGGCGCGCTCGTGGTCGATGCCGGCGCGGCGCGGGCCCTCAAGACGGGCAAAAGCCTGTTGCCGGCCGGCGTGCTCGCCATCGAGGGCCGGTTCGAGCGCGGCGACGCGGTCGCGATCAAGGACGCGGACGGCCACGAGGTCGGGCGCGGGATATCGGCCTTCTCCGCGCCCGACGCGCGCCGGGTCATGGGGCACAAAACCGGTGAAATCGAAGACCTGCTGGGATATCGTGGACGCGACGAAATGATTCACCGCGACGACTTGGTGCTGCATTGATGCCAGCGATTCAGAGCCGCCATCCATGAACGATGTCGAGACAGCCGCCCGCGCCGGCGCCCACGAGCCCGTGGCAGACGTGATGCGCCGCATCGGCGACGAGGCCAAGAAGGCCGCGAAGGTGTTGGCAACGGCGTCGTCGGCAGCCAAGAACGCGGGCCTCGAGGAAGCCGCGGGCGCGGTGCGTGCGTGCGCGGGCGCGATCCTGGCCGCCAACGCGGACGACATGGCCGAGGGCGAGCGCGGGGGGCTCACGAAGCCGCTTTTGAACCGGCTCCGGCTCGACGAGGATCGCGTCGAGGCCATGGCTCGCGGGCTCGAAGAGATCGCCCAGCTACCCGATCCCGTGGGCGTGGTGATGGACGCGTGGGAACGCCCCAATGGCCTTCGCATCTCGCGGGTGCGGGTTCCGCTTGGCGTCATCGGGATCATCTACGAATCACGGCCCAACGTGACTGCGGACGCGGGCGCGCTGTGTCTGAAGGCCGGCAACGCGGCCATCCTGCGCGGCGGGTCCGAGAGCTTTCGGTCTTCGCGCGTCATAGCCGAGGCGCTCGGCGAAGGGCTCGCGGCCGCCTCGTTGCCGCGCGCCGCCATCCAGCTCGTCCCCACCCGCGACAGGGCTGCGGTGGCGGCCATGCTCGCCATGCCGGACGCCATCGACGTCATCGTTCCCCGCGGCGGCCGGGGTCTGGTCGAGCGCGTCATGGCCGAAAGCAAGGTTCCGCTGTTCTTGCACCTGGAAGGGGTCTGCCACACCTACGTGGACGGCGCGGCCGACCCCGAGACCGCGCGTCGTGTGACGGTCAACGCCAAGTTGCGCCGACCCGAGATCTGCGGCGCCACCGAGACCCTGCTGGTGGACCGGCGCCTGAACGAAACGCTGTTGCCGATCCTTATCGACGATCTGATCGCGGCCGGTTGCGAGGTGCGCGGCGACGACGTCGTTCGAGGCGCCGATTCCCGCGTAGTGGCGGCGAGCGACGCGGATTGGGACACGGAGTACCTGGACGCCATCATCGCGGTCCGCGTCGTCGACGGGCTCGACGGCGCGCTCGCGCACATCGACGCGCACAACTCCCAACACACCGAAGCCATCATCACCGAGGACGCGGAAGCCGCTAAGCGGTTCACGGACGAGGTGCAAAGCGCCATCGTGATGGTCAATGCCTCCACCCAATTCGCCGACGGCGGCGAATTCGGGATGGGCGCCGAGATCGGAATCTCCACCGGAAAGCTGCACGCCCGCGGACCCGTGGGCGTCGAACAGCTGACGACATTCAAGTACGTGGTTCGCGGCACGGGTCAGTGCCGCCCGTGAAAAGGCGCCGACGCGTCGGCCTGTTGGGCGGCTCGTTCAATCCGGCCCACGCCGGTCACCTTCACATCAGCGCCCAGGCGCTCGAGCGGTTGCGGCTGGATGAGATCTGGTGGCTGGTCTCGCCTCACAATCCGCTAAAACCCGCCGCCGGCATGGCGCCGTTCGCGGATCGCGTGGCGACGGCGCGAAGACTCGCCCACGATCCACGAATTAGGGTCTCCGACGCCGAACAGCGGCTCGGCACGCGTTTCACCGTCGATTCGGTGCGGGCGTTGAAGGCGCATCATCCGGACTGCGCCTTCGTCTGGATCATGGGCGCCGACAACTTGGTTCAGATTCCCCACTGGAAGTCGTGGCGGACGCTCTTCCGAACGGTCGCCATTGCGGTTTTCGCGCGCCCGACATATGCTTTCCGCGCGCTTTCCGGCCGGGCGGCGCGGCGTTTTCGAACCGCTCGCACGCCCCAGGTGTTGGCCGGAACGCTGGCCAACAGACCGCCGCCGGCCTGGGTTTTCGTCCGAGGACCCATGAGCCCGGTGTCGGCGACGCGAATTCGGGCTGGCCACCGAAGGGCGAGGCGGAGAATCATTGGGGCCGATGATGCAGCGACGGAGACCATAGGGAGGAGCGAACCATAGGACACCGCCGCAAGACACCGCCGGCCGGGCGCGAGCTGCTCGGCATGGTCGGGCAATCGCTCGATGACGACAAGGCCGAAGAGGCGGTCGTCATCGAGCTCACCGGCAAGACCACCATCGCGGACTTCATGGTCGTCGCCAGCGGCACCTCCCAGCGTCACATCCGCGTGATGGCCGAGCACCTTGTCGAAAGAATGAAAGGCAGGGGATTCCACAGCGTCGCCGTGGAAGGGCTGTCGTTGTGCGACTGGGTGCTGCTGGATCTCGGCGACGTCATCGTCCATTTGTTCCGTCCCGAGGTCCGGGCGTTTTACAACCTGGAAAAGCTTTGGGGTCCGCTGCCGCGCGGCGAACGCGCCGATGCGACCGCCGGCGCCGACATGATCGCCTGAACGAAACGTCGCGCGTTTCGCACCTAGATCGTTATTCACTTGCGTGGAATCGCACCGGCCCGCACCGCCTTCCGGCCGCCCACGAAATGGTACGCTTCGGGCGGCCCGACGGGAGTGCGGGCTGGTGCCGACCAAGCGGATAATGCTCTAGGGCCATGACCTTGCGCGTTCACGTTCTCGCGGTCGGGCGCACGCGCCGCGGTCGCCGGCGCGATGGCCCGGAGAGCGCGTTGTTCGCGTCATACGCGCAGCGCATCACGCCGCCCCCGGTGCTTAGGGAAATCGCGCATGAAAGCGCGCTCGGGGCGGGCGAGGCCCGGGTTCGCGAAGGGAAGTCGCTGCTCGGCGCGGTCCCCGAAAGCGCCCGCGTCGTCGCCCTGGACGAAGGCGGACGAACGCTCTCGAGCGAGGCGCTTGCCCGCCAGCTCGAACGCTGGCAGGACCAGGGCGCTCGCGACGTCGCCTTTGTGATCGGCGGACCCGCGGGGTTGGACGCGGCAGTCACGCTGCGCGCCGACCTCGTCCTCTCCCTCGGTCCGATGACCTGGCCGCATCTCCTCGTACGCGGCCTGATCGCCGAGCAGATCTATCGCGCCCAAAGCATCCTTTCCGGCCATCCCTATCATCGCGCCTAGCGCGTTATTCGCTTGCGTGAAATGGCACCGGCCTCATATTCGCCGCGCGCCTTATCGCCTATAGTCGGGGCCATGAGCGACACCGCGACGACGGCCACCGACGCCCCCCCTCGACCGTTGGTTCTCTGCGTCCTCGACGGATGGGGAGACCGCGAAGAACGCGATCAAAACGCCATCGCGCTCGCCCAAACGCCGAACTGGGACCGCTTGTTCGCCACCTGCCCCCACGCCCGGCTCGAGGCATCGGCCGGCGAGGTCGGGCTGCCGCCCGGTCAGATGGGAAAC
>JASMAE010000387.1 GCA_030754475.1 Rhodospirillales bacterium | reverse complement strand
GACGATGCGTGCGAGCCGTCCGGAATCGAGCAGTCCCTCTTCCAGGTCGAACTGCCATGACCGGTTCTGCTGGGCCATCAGCTTGCGTTGCAGGCGGTTGGCGAGGCGGGCGACGACTCCTTGAAGGCTCGAGAGCTGTTGATCGAGTTGGGCGCGCAAGCGCGTCAGCTCTTCGGTCTCGCATAGCGTCGCGGCGTCCACGACCTCGTCGAAGGTCGTCGCGTACGCGTGATAGGTGGGCTCCCTCAGGGACGAATTCTCCGGCCATTGCGAACGCCAACTCGCGGGCCCCGCGGGATCTTCGTCGCCAAGCCCCGGCACGTAGCGCTCGTCCGCCGCGGCGAGGCCCACTTCGGTCTCTTGATCGAACTCGCCCTCGCCGGAATCGCTTGCCGTCATGCCGTCGGCCTCGGCTTCGGCGCCTTCCGAACGCGCCTGGTCCTCGTCCGCCTCGTCGGGCACCTCGTCCTCGATGTCTTTGTCGTCGCCGTCGCCCTCCTCGTCGCCGAGATCGAGGGCCTTGATCATCTCCCTCACCAGCGCGCTGAAGGATTCCTGATTCTCGATGCAGTCCGCGAGCTTGCCGACATGATCGCCCACCGTTTCGTGCAGCCACGGCCGCCAAAGTTCGATCATCGTGGCCGCCGCTTCGGGCAACGGGCCGTCGGTCAGCTTTTCGCGCACCATCAAGGCGATGGCGTCCGCCAATTGGGCGGTGTCGCGCTCGCCGACGTCGTCATAGCCTTGGAGCCGGCACCGGTACTCGAGATGCTTGACGAGGTTCTTGGCGACGCCGGCGAAGCGCTTGCAGCCCAGCGCTTCCACGCGCACCTGTTCCGCCGCCTCGAAGACGTCGCGCGCCTCGCGCCCGCTCGGCAACCGCCGGCGATGAAGCTTGGCGTCGTGGTAGCGTATGCGCAACGCCTGCGCGTCAGCGGCGCCGCGCAGCCGCCCCATGTCGGCGGCCGAGACCAAGCGCGGCGGCACTGGAAGACGAACGTGCGTGCCCGAAACGCCGGTGGCTTCGTGGCCGAAGGTGACCGTGATGTCGCCACGTTCGGCAACCGCCTTGACCGCCGCCTCGGTTACGCGTTTCGCGAGATCGCGGGGTTCTTCCGATGGCACGTCAGGCTTCGCCCTTCGCGCTCAAGACGCCGTTCCACGGATCGCGGATTCCGGCAACTCCTCTCCGAAACAGCGCTGGTAGTACTCGGCCACAACCGGGCGTTCGACCTCGTCGCACTTGTTGAGGAAGGTGAGTCGGAAGGCGGACGCGCAGTCGCCGAATATGTCGTCGTTTTCGGCCCAGGTGATGACCGTTCGGGGCGACATGACGGTCGAAATGTCGCCGTTCATGAACCCGGCCCGCGTCAGTGTCGCCAATTCGATCATCGCCTTCACGATCTCGCGCCTTTTCTTGGTGTTGTACGACGGGACCTTCGCGACAACGATATCGAATTCGGCGTCGTGGGACAGGTAGTTGAGCGTGGCGACGACGTTCCAGCGGTCCATCTGTCCTTGATTGATCTGCTGGGTTCCGTGATAGAGCCCGGTCGTGTCGCCCAATCCGACCGTGTTCGTGGTCGAGAAAAGCCGAAAATAGGGATGCGGGCGCATCACCCGGTTCTGATCCAGAAGCGTAAGCCTACCATCCGATTCCAAAACCCGCTGGATGACGAACATGACGTCCGGCCGTCCCGCGTCGTACTCGTCGAAGGCAAGCGCGGTAGGGTGCTGCAAGGCCCAGGGCAGGAGCCCCTCGCGGAACTCGGTCACCTGCAGCCCGTCGCGGATCACGATGGCGTCTTTGCCGACGAGATCGATGCGGCTGATGTGGCTGTCCAGGTTGATCCGGATGCACGGCCAGTTCAGGCGCGCGGCGACTTGTTCGATGTGGGTCGACT
>JASMAE010000386.1 GCA_030754475.1 Rhodospirillales bacterium | reverse complement strand
CATGCTGATAATCTGTTCTGGGGTGTAGCGTTTACGGCTCATTTTGTCCTCCTTTCGAGGGGGCAAAATGCGCCAAACTCTCTTAACAAATCTGGACCACTTTTAGGGGGTCACTCCAAACTCGGCTACGGGCTGCTGTCGCTGATCAACGCCACCGGCGACAGCCAGCGCCTGACCGACCAGATCAAGGCGCTGAGAAGGCAAATGGCGTCGGACATGGGCTTCGTCATGCCATCGGTCCGCATCCAGGACAACATGCAGCTTCCCGCCAACGCTTACGTCATCCGGGTCAAGGAGATCGAGGGCGGCCGCGGGGACTTGAGGCCCAACATGTTGTTGGTGATGGATCCGCGCGGTGAAGAGATCACGCTGCCGGGCGAGAAGACCCAAGAACCCACCTTCGGTCTGCCCGCCACCTGGATCGACGCCACCAACCGCGAAGAGGCCATGTTCCGCGGCTACACGGTCGTCGACGCCGGCACCGTGATCACCACCCATCTTACCGAGGTGATCAAGGACAGCATGGCGGAGATGATGTCGTACGCCGAGACGCAGAAGCTGATGGACGAGCTGGACAAGGAGCAACAAAAGCTGATCGCCGACATGATTCCGACCCAGATCACGGTCGGAGGCATCCAGCGGGTGCTCCAGAATTTGCTGGCCGAGCGCATATCGATCCGCGACTTTCCAACCATCCTCGAAGGCGTTCCGGAAGCCTGCGGCCACACCCGCAATGTGACGTTGATCACCGAGCACGTGCGCGCGCGGCTCGCGCGTCAGATCAGCGACATGAACATCAACGACCAGGGCATCATCCCGCTGGTGACGCTGTCGCCCGAATGGGAGCAGACTTTCGCCGAATCGCTGATCGGTGCGGGCGAGGACAAGCAGCTCACAATGGCGCCGACCAAGCTGCAGGAGTTCATCGGCGCGCTGCGCAACACCTTCGAGCGCCAAGCCATGATGGGCGAAGCGCCGGCGCTGCTGACCAGCCCGACCGTCCGCCCCTACGTGCGCTCCATCGTCGAAAGGTTCCGCCCCATGACCGCCGTGATGTCCCAGAACGAGATTCACCCCAAGGCGCGGATCAAGACCGTGGGACAGATCTGACGTGGCCGGGCCGGGTCCCCTTGCGCGGAGCGAACGCCGCGCTACCATGACGGCACCATGAGCGGAGAACCGCAGATTGCCCCGCGACCGGCGGTCCGGCCCAAGGGGGCGAACATTCTCGCGGTCGCGTCGGGCAAGGGTGGGGTCGGCAAGACGTGGTTCGCGATCTCGCTGGCCCACGCGCTTGCCGGCAGGGGCGTAAGGACGCTGCTCTTCGACGCCGACGTCGGGCTCGCCAATGTGGACATTCAGCTGGGATTGACGCCCAAGAACGATCTCGGCGGCGTGCTCTCCGGTCGCCTGACCCTCAACCAGGCCACGATTTCGTTGCCTGAGACGGGCTTCGATCTTATCGCCGGGCGGTCGGGCTCGGGAAACCTTGCCAACTTGCCCCCGAACCGCATCCAGATGCTGAGCGACGACCTGACGCTGCTCGCCGCCACCTACGACAAGGTGGTGCTCGATCTCGGCGCCGGTGTCGAGCGGACGGTCCGCCAGTTCGCGCACAACGTCGGAACCTGTCTCGTCATCACCACCGACGAACCCACCGCGCTCACCGACGCCTATGCATTTATCAAGGTCGTCCACGCCGAGCGTTCGGAGACCGACATCCGCGTCGTCATCAACATGGCGAATTCGACCCGCGAGGGCGAGCGCACGTACAATACGTTGAACAAAGCGTGCGAGGGATTTCTCAAATTCTCGCCGCCGTTCCTGGGCGTCATCCGCCGCGACAATCGCGTCCGCGAGGCGATCCGCCACCAGACCTCGATCCTGACTCGCTTTCCCAACACCGAGGCCGTCGACGACGTCGAGGCCATCGCCGAGAGGCTGCTGAGGTAAACCGTGGCCGAGGTCGTTCCGCCGACACCTTCGTCTTCACCGGCGCCGGCGTCGGCACCGCTTCCCACGTTGACCGCGGCCAATCCGCCGCCGGCGCTCACCAGCCTTCCGCTCGGAACCCGGATCGAGGCCACTGTGCTTGCGCCCGGTGGAACCGGCGCGTTGCAGATCGCGACGGGGCTCGGCACGTTGGCGGTCGAAAGCCGCACGCGACTGCCGCCGGAAGCCAGGTTGGTCCTCGAACTTCAAAGCCTCTCGCCACGGGTCACGCTCAAAATCGCGTCGCTCAACGGACGGCTGTTTCTCACGACCGATCGGGCGGGCGCACAGACCGCCGGCACGGCGACGGGCCAAGCCGCGGGCGCATCCACCCTCGCCGACGCACGAGCGGTCGCGGCACGCCTCCTCGGTGCCACCGTCAACGCCGTCGTACTGCGTCCGGCCCCCGTCGCGACGGTAGGCGCGTTCCAGGCGGCGGGCACTTCGCAGGCCCAAGCGCCGGGCGCGGCGTCGGGAGCGGCCCAGGCCACTACTGGTCCTGCCTCGTTCCCGTCCGGCTCCCAGGCGGCCGGCCCCCAGGCGGCCGGGCCGCAGGCGGCGGCGCGCGGCGCTTCCGGGCGGACGGTCCGGCCTTCCCCAATCGCGGCCCCTGCCCCGGGCGGTGTCTCGCCGGCCGCGAACGCGAAACCGGTCGCGCCGCGTTCGACGCCGCCATCGACCGTGCCGCGAGGAACCCAGCTCCATGTGAAGATTGTCAACGTGCGATCGCCGCTTGCGGGCGCGCAGCCGCCGTCACCACGACCCCCGGCAGCCGGCCCGAATCTCGTGCCTGGAACGACGTTTACGGGCGTCGCCACGCGCGCCACACCCGCGGGCCATACGGTGATCCGGACCGAATTTGGCACGATGGCCCTCGAGACCCGCGCGCCTTTGCCGCCCGGAACGGCGTTCCGCCTCGAAGTCGCGGGCCGGGCGGTGTTTCCCCCGACGCCGAGCGCGGATGCCGAGGGAAGACTCGCACGCACGCTCGCGCTGGCCCGCGAATGGCCAAACCTGAATGCGGCGATGGCGGCGCTCGAGCAAAATGCCCCGAATGTGGCGCGGGCGCTCGTGCAAACCGTGGTTCCGCGCGCCGACACCCAGCTTGCCGCGAACATTCTCTCCTTCCTCGCCGCGCTGAGGGGCGGAAGCCTCGTCAACTGGCTGGGTGAAGGTCCCGCGCGGGCGCTTCAGCGCCTGCGGCCCGACACGTTCAACCGTCTGAGCGACGATTTCCGAAGCCCTGCCCAATCGGCCGACGAGCCGGTCGCCGGCGACTGGCGCGTCACCGTCGTCCCCTTTCACGACGGCCAGGA
>JASMAE010000385.1 GCA_030754475.1 Rhodospirillales bacterium | reverse complement strand
GCATCAACGCCATCGAGGGCGTCCGCATCAACGGCGCGCCACACTCGCTCATCATCACCTACAGTGCGGAGGCCGACGACGTGGACATGTTCGCCGTCGCCGACGAGCTTTCGAAACACGGGTGGTTCGTCGGCCGCCTGAACCAGCCACCGGGGATTCTCATCGGGCTGTCGCTGCCCCACGAGGCGGTTCTCGATGAGTATCTGGCGAATCTCGCCGATGCGGTCGACACCGTGCGCAGGACCGGCGCCAAGGGAGACGCGGACGCGCCGCCCACGTACTAGACCAGATCGCGGTCGCTCAGAATCGCGTGGCACGGGCCCGCACCCCTGCCCGGTCCGGGCGCCCCATTGTTCGCGGTTGCTTCGCTACGCGGCCGCGATGTCCGCGAGCAGCGTCATCAGACGCCGCACGCCCGTGAGCCGGGATCGCGTGTCGTGCCACGCTTGCTTGTAGACCAGCCTGTGGTCCGGGCGCAGCCGCGCCGCCGCGTTCTCGGCCGTGATGAAATCGACCAGCCCGGCAGGATTGGGAAATCGGCCGCCGCGGAACGAGACCACCGCGCCCTTCGGGCCCGCCTCCACCTTGTCCACGCAGGCCGCGCGGCACGCCCCCTTGATGGCCACGGTTTCGAGCAGGTTGTCCACCTCGTCCGGCAAGTCCCCGAATCGGTCGATCAGCTCCACCGCCAAGGCATCGATCTCTTCTCGCGTCGAAAGACCCGCGATGCGCCGGTAGAGACCCAGCCTGATACCGAGCTCGGCGACATAGCGTTCCGGGATGCGCACCGGAATCCCGATACTGATCTGGGGGCTCCAGTCCTCGTCGCCCGCGCGCGCACCGTTTTCCGTGCCGCGCGCCTCGGTCACCGCGTCCTCGAGCATGTGCTGGTAGAGCTCGATGCCGACCTCGCGAATATGCCCCGATTGCTCGGCCCCCAGCAGGTTGCCGGCGCCGCGGATGTCGAGATCGTAACTCGCCAACGTGAATCCGGCGCCCAGTGAATCGAGCGTCTGCATCACCTCGAGCCGGCGCGTCGCCGCCCGCGAAAGCTCCTTTCCGGGCGGCAACGTCAGGTACGCATACGCCCTGATCTTCGCGCGCCCGACACGCCCGCGTAGCTGGTAGAGCTGGGCCAGGCCGAACAAATCGGCCCGGTGGATGACGATGGTGTTCACCGCCGGCAGATCGAGCCCCGATTCGATGATGTTGGTGGAGAGCAAGACGTCGTGGGCGCCGTCGTAGAAGCCGGCGATGGCGTCCTCGAGTTGCCGCGGCGCCATGCGGCCGTGGGCGGTCACCAGATCGACTTCCGGCACGAGGCCGCGAAGCGAGCCGGCGATGCGGTCGATGTCTTTGATGCGGGGGCAGACGTAAAAGGTCTGTCCGCCGCGCTCGCGTTCACGCAAGATCGCCTCGCGGACGACCACCGGATCGTACGGCAACACGAACGTACGCACCGCCAGCCTGTCGACCGGCGGCGTCGCGATCATGCTCAGGTCGCGAACCCCTGCGAGCGCCATCTGAAGCGTCCGCGGAATGGGTGTCGCGGTCAGCGTGGCCACGTGGACGCCCGCCTTGATCTTCTTCAGCTTCTCCTTGTGGGTGACGCCGAAGTGTTGCTCCTCGTCGACGACGAGGAGCCCGAGATCGCTAAAGCGGATTCCGTCGGCGAGCAGCGCGTGCGTCCCGATGGCGATATCCACGGTGCCGTCGGCGATGCCCGCGCGCACTTCCTTCGAGCGCTTTGCGGAAACGAGGCGGGACAGTTGCTCGACACGCACCGGATGGTGCGCGAACCGGTCGACGAACGTCATGTGATGCTGGCGAGCGAGCAACGTGGTCGGGACGACGACCGCGACTTGCTTGCCCGCCATGACGGTGACGAACGCGGCGCGGAGCGCCACCTCTGTCTTGCCGAAGCCGACGTCGCCGCAGATCAGCCGGTCCATGGTGATTCCGCTCTCGAGTCCGGCGAGCGTTTCGTCGATGGCGCGGGACTGGTCTTCGGTCTCATCGTACGGAAAGCGGGCGCAGAATTCATCGAAGGCTTCGTCGGATCGCGGGATCCGAGGCGCCGGGTCCACGGCGCGTTTGGCCGCCACCTTGATCAGCTCCTCGGCCATGTCGCGGATCCGCTTCTTCATGCGCGATTTGCGCGCCTGCCACGCCGCGCCGCCCAAACGGTCAAGCGATACCCCGCCCCGGTCCGAGCCGTCGCGCGACAGCATCGCGATGGTCTCCACCGGCCAGACCCGCTTGTCTTCGCCCGCGTAATGGACGTGAAGGCAGTCGTGTGGGGCGCCCGCGACTTCGATGGTCGCAAGTCCTTCGTAGCGGCCGATCCCGTGGTCCACATGAACCACGAGGTCGCCTTGGGCGAGCGACGAGGCCTCGGCGATGACGTTCTCGGGCATGAGGCTCTTGGGCGGCGTCCGTCGGGCGAGGCGTTCGCCGAGGATATCCTGTTCGGCGATCGCGGCGAGGCTCGGGGTCGTGAATCCGCGATCGAGGCCAACGACGGCAAGCGCCAGAACGCCCCCGTCGCCGAGACCCTCGGCCGCGGCCCAGTCCGACACCTCCTGGATGCGCCCGAGGCCGTGGTCGCCGAGGACGGAGCGCAGCCGCTGCGCCGATCCGACGGTATGGGCGAACAGGATCACCCGTCGGCCGTCGGCGGCCTCCGCTTTCACGTGCTCGCCGAGCGCGTCGAACAGGTTGACGCCGGGGGTGACGCGTGCCTCGGCGAAATCCTTGCCCGGCCGCCCGCCGGCGTCGACCACCACGCCCTCTTCTTCGGGCACAGCGAAGGGCGAAAGCCACACGCAAGGAACCCGAGCCGCCAATTCGTCCCATTCGCTCGGCCCGAGATAGAGCCGGTCCGGCGGTAGCGCCCGATAGGCGGACAGCCCGTGCGCCGCGTCGCCGTCACAGCGCTGCCGTGCGTGATAGTACTCGTCGATCAGCGCGAACCGCGCGGCGCAGGCCTCGTCCGCCTGGTAGTCGAACACGACCGGCGCGTCAGCCAGATAATCGAAAAGCGATTCGAGGCGTTCGTGAAAGAGCGGCAGCCAGTGCTCCATCCCGAGATGCCGTCTTCCGGCGGAAACGGCCGTATAGAGGGGATCGCTCGTACCCGCCGTGGAGAACACGACGCGGTAGCCTTCGCGAAAACGCGTCACCGCGCTTTCGTCCATCGCGAACTCGCTGACCGGCTTGAGCATGATGGAGTCCAGCTGGCCCGTCGTGGTTTGGGTTGTCGCGTCGAAGACGCGGATTTCTTCGAGCTCGTCGCCGAAGAAATCGAGGCGCACCGGCGCGTCTTGGCCCGGCGCGAACACATCGACGATCCCGCCGCGCACGGCGAATTCGCCGGGTTCCATGACCATTTCCGAGGCGCGGTATCCACTGTCTCCAAGGAACGCAACCAGCTCGCCCGGTTCCAGCGGCTCGCCGGACGCGGCGCGCCGGACCTTTCCCGAGAACCACGCCCGCGGCGGAACCCGTTGCAGGACCGCCGAGACTGTCGTCACGGCCACCCGCGGGACGCCCTCGGGGCGCGCATCAAGCAACGTAGTCAGGGCTTGGATGCGCCGGCTCACGATGTCCGCGCGTGGCGAGACGCGGTCGTACGGAAGACAGTCCCAGGCGGGAACGAAGACGGCCTCGAGCGCGGGCGCAAAGAACCGCATCGCCTCCAGCGTTTGCGCCGCGCGAACGTCGTCGCGGGCGACGAACACCAGATCAGCGCCGCTCTGCGCCGTTCCGCCTCGGTCTGCGAGCGCTTCCTCGGCCCAGCGTCCAAGAAGGACGGCGTCGAACCCCTCGGGCGCGCCGCAAACCGTGAAACGCCCGGAGCGCCGCAACGATTTAACTATTTGTTTCAATCTATTATAGGTATTTATTAAACTTTTTGATCAGGCGCAGGACGTCGTGATCGTGGGTGACGGGGACCGGTGTCTTGGCGGAAATCCAGCCGAACAAGTCGGCGTCGCACTCTTCGATCAGGGATTCGAGCCGATCCAGCTGGTCATCGTTGAGGTCGGCCACGTGTCCTTCGGCGAAGCGTCCGAGCATGAACTCCATCTCGCGCGTTCCGCGGTGGCACGCCCGAAAGAGCAGTCGTTTTCGGCGAACGTCCAAGCTCACGAATATTTCCGATCCCGCGTTTGGCGCCCTTCTCGTGTTTCTAGAGCGGATTGCGGTTGATGGGAACTGCGTCGCGGTTCAAATCGATCGCGTGAATCCGCTCTATTTCAATAAGATAGACCAGATTCACGTGGTCGGCGGGTCGCCAGTGACGATTCCGACCGACCACGATCTGGTTTAGGATATAGAACCTTGCCGCGGAGATGTCAGCCCGCCCCGCCGATGCGCCCGGAATCCCTCTTCCCCCTCTTCGCCCCGGTGACATCACTGGCGGGCGTGGGACCGCGCATCGCGGCACTGATCGAACGCGTCGCGGGCGCGCGCGTGGCCAATCTTCTTTGGCACCTGCCGACGGGTCTCATCGACCGTCGCTACACGCCGTTGATCGCCGAGGCGCGGGCCGGCGCCGTCGCGACCCTGACCGTGACCGTGGATCGCCACCTTGTGCCCCGCAACCGGCGCCAGCCCTACAAGGTGCTGTGCTTCGACGAAACGGGCTCGATCGCGCTCGTGTTCTTCCATGCGCGGTCGGAATACCTACTGCGGATCCTGCCCGTGGGCGAAACCCGCATCGTGAGCGGCACGATCGAGTATTTCGGGCGCGAGGTTCAGATGACACATCCCGATCACGTGGGAACGGCGGGCGAAAGCCAGAAGCTCGCCGCCGTGGAGTCGGTGTACGCGCTGACCGCCGGATTGAGCCTCAGGGTCCTCGGCAAGGTCATCGGCGAGGCGGTCGCCCGCGCCCCGGACCTGCCCGAGTGGATCGAGCCGCACACCCTCGCCCGCGCAGGTTGGAAAACCTGGCGCGAGGCGTTGATCGAAGCGCACGCACCGGAAGACGAAGCCGCGCTCGATCCCTTGGCGCCGGCGCGCTTGCGGCTCGCTTACGACGAACTGCTTGCCAACCAACTCGCCCTCGCCTTGGTGCGGGCCCACACCCGCCGCGTTCCGGGGCGCCGTATCGACGGCGACGGACGCCTACGCGCCCGCGTCCGCGAGGCGCTGTCGTTTCCGCTGACGCGATCGCAGGAGGCGACGCAGGCCGAGATCGCCGCCGATCAGAAGAGCGAGCACCGGATGCTGAGGCTGCTTCAGGGCGACGTCGGCAGCGGCAAGACCGTGGTCGCGCTGCTCGCCATGCTGAACGCGGTGGAGACCGGCGCCCAGGCGGCTCTTATGGCCCCAACCGAGATCCTCGCGCGCCAGCATCTGGCCACCATCACCCCGCTTGCCGAAGCGGCCGGCATCGAGACGGTTCTTCTCACGGGCCGCGAGAAGGGCCGCAACCGGGAGCGCGTGCTCGCGAAGCTGGCAAGCGGCGATGCGGCGCTGGCGATCGGAACCCACGCGCTTTTCCAGGACGACGTGGCGTTTCGCGATCTGGCCGTGGCGGTCGTCGACGAACAGCATCGGTTCGGCGTTCATCAGCGCCTCCATCTGGCCCAAAAAGGGGGCGGAGCCGATCTCCTGGTGATGACCGCGACACCCATTCCGCGAACCCTGATGCTGACCGCCTATGGCGACATCGATGTCTCGAGGCTCACGGAGAAGCCCGCCGGTCGGCGGCCCGTCGAGACTCGCGCGATGCCCATTCAGCGCCTCGACGCGGTCGTGTCCGCGATCTCGCGCGCGCTCGCGGACGGCGCCAAGGTGTACTGGGTCTGCCCTTTGGTAGAGGAATCGGAAGCCCTCGACGTGGCCGCGGCGCAAGAGCGCTACCAACACCTCGAGCAGCTATTTGGCGCGCGCGTCGGCCTCGTGCACGGACGCATGAAGGCAGCCGAGAAGGACGCGGTTATGGCCGCCTTCGCCGACGGGCCCGTCGATGTCCTCGTCGCCACCACCGTGATCGAGGTCGGCATCGACGTCGTCAGCGCGACCATCATGGTCGTCGAGCACGCCGAACGGTTCGGGCTGGCACAGCTTCACCAGTTGCGCGGCCGCGTCGGTCGGGCCGACAAGCCGTCGAGCTGCCTGTTGCTGTACGCCCCTCCCCTCACGCAAGCTGCGCGCGCGCGACTGAACATCTTGCGCGAGACCGAAGACGGGTTCCGTATCGCCGAGGAGGATTTGCGCCTTCGGGGCGCGGGCGAGCTTCTCGGCACGCGCCAGAGCGGAGTTCCGGAATTCACTATGGCGGATCTGGCCGTTCACGCGGACATCCTCAGCATAGCGCGAGACGACGCCCGGATGATCGTCGAGTCCGATGCCGGGCTCGAGGGTCCGCGCGGGCGCTCCCTGAGAGTTCTGCTCTATCTCTTCGAGCGCGACGCCGCGGTCCGCTTCCTGCGATCCGGTTAGGGTCCGGCGCGTGAAGACGACTCGCTTGCTTCGTTCGCCGTTCGCGTTCCTGTTCCGGGCGATCGGTGTATTGATCGGACACGGGGACACCCGCGAATGACGCCGGCCACGCACTCCTTCCGCTGGGCGATGCTTGCCGGCGCGTCGCTGGTTTATTTCTGTTTCGGCCTGACCGTCGCAGCCATGGCGCCGCTGGTGAACCCGGTCGCGCGCGAGCTCGGTCTGAGCCACTCGGCCATGGGAAGCATCCTCGGGGCGTGGCAGCTGGTCTACATCGTCTCGGCGATCCCTTGCGGGGCGCTGTTGGACCGCATCGGCCCGCGCCACGCGTTGGTCCTTGCCACGATCATCATCGGGACATCGGGCGTGCTGCGAAGTGTTTCGGCCGGGCACATGAGCCTGTTCCTCGCCGTCGCCGTCTTTGGGCTCGGCGGCCCGCTGGTTTCGATCGGCGGGCCCAAGCTGATCAGCCTTTGGTTCGAGGGCAAGGAACGGGGCCTCGCCATGGGAATATTCGTCACCGGCCAGGCGGCTGGAAGCGTGGTGGCGCTGGCAGCCACCAACGGCCTGGCCATGCCGCTGGCGGGTGGGAACTGGCGGGTCGTCATGCTGGCCTACGCCGGCATCACGCTCGCCTCCGGAGTGGTCTGGCTGGCGGTTAGTGCAGGTGGCGCACGCCGGGCCGCCGACGCCGGTCTTGCTGCCGAGCCGGGCCGATCCTCGCTCCGCGTGTTCCGCGAACTCGTCCGCATTGGCCCCGTTCGGACCGTGCTTCTGATGGGCATCTGCATTTTCTTCTACAACCACGGGCTCGGCCATTGGTTGCCCGAGATCCTGCGCGGCAAAGGGATGGACGCCGCGGCGGCCGGGTATTGGGCCTCGATTCCGATCGCGGTCAGCATCGCAGGTTCGTTGATCGTGCCGCGTCTGGCGATTCCGAGCCGGCGCATCGCCATCTTGGGCACCCTCTTCGCATGCGCCGCCGTCGCCACGTTGCTGATACAAACTGCGGCCGGACCCGTGCTCGCCGCCGGCCTCGTCCTCCAGGGGATGACCCGTGGATCGATGACCATCATCGCGGTGCTGATCCTGATGGAAACCCGCGAGGTGGATTCGCGAAGCGTAGGATCCGCCGGAGGCTTGTTCTTCGCCGCATCCGAGATCGGCGGCGTCTTGGGGCCCTTGAGCGTCGGGGCGCTATCGGATGTCGCCGGAGGTTTCTCGGCGTCGCTCACCGTGTTGACCGGCGTGTGCGGCGCCCTGTTGGTTCTGCTCGCAAGGTTGCGGTTCGGAACACGATAGCCATCGCTTGCGCCGTGGCCGGTCGAGGACGAACGCGGCCCGGCCCGGGGTTAGCTGCGAGCGATCGTCGCCCTTACACCGTCCGCAGGGTTCGTATCGTCTCATCATCGGGTTCCGATGATCGCGCTTGCGATGAGGATGAATACGACGCCCCGCAACGCCCACCTTGCCGGGCAAACCAACCGCGATCCGGGACCACCGCGCCTCGCCCGGTTCACCCGCTTCGCCATCGATCGGCTTCCAACCACGAAAATGCTGGAGGCCCAAGAACCACACATTCAGCGTCGTGCGATTCCTGAATGCCGGTTGGACCTACTCGCTTTTCTCGGCAAGCACCGGTGCGCCGCCGCGCCCGCGGAGAATATCCACCTCTTCGAAGGCCGCGGCCGATACCACCGGAACGTCGCGCACGGACTTCGGCCGCTGGTCGGTAGGCGTGACGATACCGCCGGAGATCACCATCTTGATGGCTTCCTCGACGGTCATGGAAAGCGGCACCAGGTCCTCCGTCGGAACGAACAGGAGAAACCCCGAGGTCGGGTTGGGCGTGGTCGGCAGAAACACGTTGGTAACCGTCTCCTTGGTCAGGTTCTGAACCTCGCCCTCGGTCTTGCCGGTGATGAACCCGACGGCCCATATCCCGCGCCTTGGGTATTCGACGAGCACGGCCTCGCGGAACGCCCGCGACTTCTGCGCGACGATGGTCTCGATGATCTGTTTGATCGTAGCGTAAATGTTGCGGATTACGGGCATGCCGCTCAGCAACCGCTCGCTGATCTTCATCCAAAATCGCCCGACGAACCCGGCCGTCACGGCGCCGATCAGGGTCAGGCCGACGAACATGATGAGGACGCCGAGGCCCGGAATGCCGAACGGCAGGTAATTCTCGGGATTGTATTGCTCCGGGATCAGCGGCGTGACCCTGCGGTCGACGAAATTGATAAGCAACCACGCAAGGTAGAAGGTGATCGAGATGGGCGCCGTCACGAGGATGCCGGCGAAAAAATAGGTGCGCAGGCGCACGCCGAACCGAA
>JASMAE010000384.1 GCA_030754475.1 Rhodospirillales bacterium | reverse complement strand
GGCCCCGAGGGCTCGCTTTTCTTCTGGCAGTACAATCGCGGCAAGCGGTCGGTGGAGCTGGACATCACGCAGCTGGATGACCGCGAACGGTTCGAGGCGCTGCTCGCCTCCGCCGACGTGCTGCTGGAATCGACGCCCAAGGGCACGTTCGATTCGGACGCGCTGGCACGGCAATACCCCGCCCTGATCCATGCGCGCGTCACGCCGTTCGGCGACGACGGGCCGTGGAGCGGTTACAAGGCGTCCGATCTGGTGCATCTGGCGCTGGGCGGGGTGATGATGAATTGCGGCTACGACCCGCTGCCGGACGGGACGTACGATCTGCCGCCGATCGCGCCGCAGATGTGGCACGCCTATCACGTCGCGGGCGAGCAGCTTTCGATGGCGGTCATCGCCGCGCTGATCTACCGCTTTCGCACGGGGCAGGGGCAGTTTGTGTCCTGCGCGGTGCACGAGGCGGTGTCGAAATGCACCGAGGTGGATCTGATGTCCTGGGTGATGCGGCGCGCGCCGGTGCTGCGCCAGACCTGCCGCCACGCGCGGGAAATCGTGTCGCCCGCGCCGACCATCGCCCACACCAAGGACGGGCGCTGGGTGATGGCGAGCCTCGGCACGCGGCCGGGCGACGGCGACCGGCTGGTCGAGCTGCTCGACCGCTACGGCATGGAAAGCGGCCTCGACCCGGAGAACACCGATGTCTCCAAGGGCGGCCGTTTCGTGCCGGGCACGGGGCCGGTGCAGAGCCGCGACAAGGGCATGGAGGACATGCAGCGTTTCGTGCGCAACTTCACCTACGACAACGTGCCCTGGCGCGAGGCGCAGGAACTCGGCATGCTGTGGGCGCCGCTGCGCAAGCCGCACGAAAACGCGCTCGATCCGCACTGGCTGGCGCGCAAAAGCTGCAGCGACATCGAACATCCCGAGTTGGGCCGCAGCTTCCGCTACGCGACCAGCAAGTGGATAGGCACCGCCACGGGCTGGACCGCCGGCCGCCGTGCGCCGTTGCTGAACGAGGACGCGGCAACGGTCGATCAACCGAAGCCCAACCCCGCGCCGAAGATCGCGCCCGACGCGGACCCGTCCAAGGGCGGCGCGCCCTCGCGCCGCGGCAAGTCCTTCGCGCTGGACGGCATCCGCATTCTCGACTTCACCTGGTTCCTCGCCTCGGCCGGCGGCGCGCGGTTCATGGCGTCATTCGGGGCGGAGAGCCTGAAGGTCGAGCTGAAGAGCCATCCCGACACGCGCATGGCCTCGATGGCCCCGGTCGGCGGCCGCGCCGCGCGGGAAAAGGCCATCGAACCGCTGCAGGGCGTCACCGACCCCGACATGGGTGGCCAGTTCAACAACAAGAACCCGGGCAAGCGCGGCATCTCGCTCAACGTCCGCCACCCCAAGGGGCTGGAGATCGCGCGCCGGCTCGTCGCCATGTC
>JASMAE010000383.1 GCA_030754475.1 Rhodospirillales bacterium | reverse complement strand
GGGGACGTTGATCGAGGTGGTCTTGGAGCCCGGCGGCCAGGCGAAGACCTCGCCTTCGAGATCGACAAGCCCGACCGCGAAGTCGGACGCTTCGTTGACGAAGACCGAGCGCGAGGTGCGCTGCATGGTGATCCGCATCTCGTCCGCGATCGCGGTCACCTTGTTGCTGAGAATCTCGAAGAGAACCGGGTCCATCTTTGGCGATCTCCCTCAAAAGCGGCCTTCGCACCCAGCCTATTCGCCCCGCATGGCGACGTCAAAATCGGGCCGCCGCCTTACCAGGTCGGCGGCTCCCACGTGGCGTCGGGATCGAGCGGAAAGACGGGCCGCGGCAGCCGCTCGAAAGGATAGTTCTTCATGTCCGGCGTCGAGAGGCCGGGCAGGTCCGCCTCGAAGATGCGCGCGGGCGGGAAAATGTGCGCGAAGCCGGCCCGGAAATGCCCGCGCGACTTAACGATCACGGTGCGCGCATCGACAACGCTCACGCCGAAGCTCTCGAAGTGCGCCGAATCGAGCGCCTGTTTGCGCTGGCTGGTGACGACCACGGTGACGGTGCCTACCTGAAGGACGGCGGTCGGCCCGAGATCGACCGTCCGGCCCGCCGCGGTCGCCCCCGCGCGGCCGACGAAGGTGCCGCCCCAAAGCGAGATCACTTTGGCGTCGGCCTCCCACGGCTCGGAGTATTCGCTCTCTTCGGCGCGATTGAAGCGCGCCCGCAAACTCGCGCCCGCGCCGCTTTCGCGGGCTTCTGCGGAAAGCGGGGCGTCGAAGAAGGGACCAAGGATCACGTCATTTGCGCCCGCGTCATGCATCGCCTTCAAAAGCCAAGTGGTGTTGCCGCGCGCGCCGCTTCCCGGATTGTCGGCCACGTCGGCGATGAGAATCGATTCCTTCGACGGGTCGTTTCCGACCTCAACCGCCATCGCGACGCATGCGTCGAGCGAGGTGAGGTTGGGGACGAAGCGGTGACGGTCGTTCCAGGTCCGTTCGGCGAGCTCGCGGCAAACCCCGCGCGCCGCGTCCCGGTCGGCGCGCGCGGTAACGATGAAGGCCATGCCGTTCTCGGGCGTGTCGCCCTGCATGAAGCCGCTGAGGATCGAGACGTTCATGATCGCGTCGTCGATTTTGGTCTGGCCCAGATCGATGGCGTCGCCGTAGGGCCCGCTCGCCGTGAGCTGGGTCACGTTGGGCGCCACCAGCGGCAGGCGGATGAACGACTTTTCGGTCTTTACGCCGGCGAGAAGCTCGCGCATGGCATGCGCCGCCTCGACCCCGCGTTCGTGCTGGTCCACGTGCGGGTTGGTCAGATACGAAATCAGCAGATCAGTCGAATCCACCATCGCGTCCGAGATGTTGGCGTGCAAATCCAGCGTCGAGATGATCGGAACGTCCGGTCCGACGAGTTCGCGCACCATGGCGAACAGATCGCCGTCGGGGTCGGTGATCTCGGTCGAGACGGCGGCGCCGTGTTCGGAAAAATAGACTCCGTCGACGGGAAGCTCCACCGCCAGAAGCCGCCGGACCTCTTCCTTGACCTCGAGGTAGAAAGCGTAATCGACGCAACCGGCCGCGCCGGCCGACGTCATTAGGATGGGCGCCGGGGTCCAGGGACCCGTCCCGTCCATGGTCTGGATGAAACCGGTTAGCGTTGCAAGGACGCGCGGCGCGTCCTTCGCCGCGTCGGCGAGGATGGCCTCGCCGACCAGGTAAAAATCTTCTTCGAAGTCCTTGCGCGCCACCACCGGCGAGAACCGGTTGCTTTCGAGATTGAAGCCAATGAGCGCGATTCGCGGCTGGGCGTCGTTTCTGGCCATCTTGAATGTCCCCCGGTTCGTTCGCTTGAGAGGCGGCCCGAACCCGCCTCTTGCGGCCGGCGCCAGATTTGCACGTTATGCCACCGGAGCGATCGCCGGCAAGCGCTGCGAGCGCGTCGCAGGCGGCCGCGGTTGCGGTCGAAACCACCATTCCATAGAGTCGAGCACTGCCGGCCTCGGGACGCGCGGGAGCAAGCCCTTGGAATCGAATTCGATGGATGGCCGCCGCGATCGAGCGGATCCAAAGGAGCGGTCCCGAGTCGGCGCGCTCGCCGCCCTCGATCCCGGCGGGGCCGAAGTCTTCGACGCGGACGTGGCGGCCTTCCACGCGGTGCTCGTGCGCGAGAACCACACCCTGAAACGGGCGCTCACCGATCCCCGGCTGTTCAGCGGAATTGGGAATGCCTACTCGGATGAGATCTTGCACCGCGCGCGGCTTTCACCGGTCGCCTGGACACAAAGGCTCGCAGATGACGAGGTCGCACGCCTGTTCGCGGCGACGCAAAGGACCCTCGCGGACTGGACCGAGCGCCTGCGCGCCGACGCCGGCGACGGCTTTCCCGAGCGTGTGACGGCGTTCCGCGAAGGCATGGCCGCGCACGGCCGTTACGGCAAGCCGTGTCCCGACTGCGGCGCACCGATCCAAAGGATCGTTTACGCGAGCAGCTAGACCAACTACTGCCCCCGCTGCCAGACGGAGGGCAAGGTGCTCGCCGACCGTGCGTTGTCGCGGCTTTTGAAGAAAGATTGGCCGCGGACGCTGGACGCGCTGGAGGAATCGCGCGCCGGGTGCGAACCGCCGATTTGAGGAGTGGGTTTTAGAGCATTTTCCACTTATCGTGGAATCGCACCAGCCCGCACCCCCGCCCGTCCGCCCACGGAATGGTATGCTTGGGGCGGCCGAGCGGGGGTGCGGGCTGGAGCCGACTAAACGGAAAAATATTAGTCCGAGACGTCCCCGGGACATGAGCAACGAGCTTCACCACCTGACCATCGCGCGAGGATCGTCGCTGATCCGCGCCGGCGCGCTCTCCCCCGTGACGTGGACGGAGCACCTTCTCGCGCGGATCGCGGCACTCGACCCCGTCCTCGACGCCTTCGTTCGCGTCACCGGCGAGCGTGCGCTGGCCCAGGCGCGCGTGGCCGAAGACGAGATCGCGCGCGGCGCCTACCGGGGTCCGTTGCACGGTGTGCCGTACGCCGCCAAGGATATCTACGACACCGGCGGGATCGCGACGACCGGCCAGTCGCGGGTCTGCCAGTTCCGCGTGCCCGAGCGGGACGCGACCGCCGTCAGCCGCCTCGACCAGGCCGGCGCGATCCTGCTCGGCAAGCTGACCACCCACGAGTTCGCCTACGGCGGGCCGTCTTTCGACCTGCCCTGGCCGCCGGCCCGGAACCCGTGGGACGCGCGGCGCTTTTCGGGCGGCTCATCCAGCGGCTCGGGCGTCGCGGTCGCGGCCGGGCTCGTTCCGGCGGCCCTCGGCAGCGACACCGCCGGCTCGATCCGCCAGCCGGCGGCCTTTTGCGGTGTCGCCGGAATGAAGCCGACACCCGGCTTGGTGAGTCGGGCCGGCGTGCTTCCGTTCTCGCAGTCGACCGACGTCTGCGGACCGCTCGCGTGGACCGTCGAGGACTGCGCCATCGTGCTTGGCGCCCTCGCCGGTTTGGATGCAGACGATCCGCAGTCGGCGGACGTGGCCGTTCCCGATTTCCGCGCCGCCCTCGACGGCGACATCCGGGGCACGCGGATCGGCGTCGTCCGCCACTTCCACCAACGCGACCGCAAGGCCGATCAGGCGGTCGTCCGGGCGGTCGACGACGCGCTCGCGGTGCTCGCGGGGCTCGGCGCCGAGATCGAAGACGTGACGCTTTCCGCGCTCGACGATTTCGCCGCTTGCCTGTGGGTCATCACCTGCGCCGAGATCGGCGCCGTGCACGGCGCCGGATTGCGTGCCCGGGCGGGCGACTTTGGCGAGAACTTCCGTTACCGCACCGTTCCCGGCGCCGCGATCAGCGCCGTCGATTACGTACAAGCACAGCGCCATCGCCGCGCACTGATCGCCGAGGTGGCGCGCGCGTTGAGCGGATTCGATGCGCTGGTAACGGCGAGTGTGCCGACGCCGGCGCCTCTTTTCGAAGACGTGAGCCTGGTTTCCGCCTTCGCCTCGCGGGGCATCAACCACGCCTTTTCGGCGGCCGCCGTTCCGGCGCTCGCGGTGTGCTGCGGGTTCACCGACCAAGGCCTTCCACTCTCGCTCACCGTCGCCGGGCGCGCGTTCGACGACGCGGGCGTTCTCAAGATCGGCCATGCTTACGAGGCCGCTTGCCCGTGGCGCGAACGTCGTCCGCGCATTGATGCGACGGTCTCGCTCCCGCCGGGACCCGGACCGGAGACGCCGGCACCGGGTGCGCGCCGCCAGCATGCGGAGCTTCTGGCCGCATGGGCGGAAATGCCGCTTGGCGCCCGCCAGCGCGACCAGCTCGCCGAGGCGTTTCCTTACATCGACGGCATGATCGAAAGGGTTTTCCGGGACCACGCTTACGAGGACGAGCCGGCTTACGTCTTCGAGTTCGCGCAAGAGTACCTGCGCCGATGAGCGATGAGCTGAGCGCGCTCACGATTGCCGAGGCCGCGCGTCTGATCGGCGCGCGACGGCTTTCGCCGATCGAGCTGACGCAAGCCGTGCTGGGGCGTATCGAGCGGCTGAACCCGGTGCTTGCGGCCTACGTCACGGTGGCTGCCGAGCGCGCTCTCGACGACGCGCGTGACGCCGAGGCCGAGATCGTCGCCGGGCGTCATCGCGGACCGCTTCACGGCGTTCCGGTCGGCCTCAAGGACGTCTTCGAGACCGCGGGCCTGCCGACCACCGCCCACTCCCGGATCCTCGTCGACCACGTCCCGAAGCGCGATTCGGCGGTGGCGGCTGCGCTCGCGCGCGCCGGCGCGGTCCTTCTCGGCAAGCACGCCTGCCACGAGTTCGCCCACGGAGGGCCGTCCTTCGATCTGCCGTGGCCGCCGGCCCGAAACCCCTGGGACCCGGCCCGCTTCACGGGCGGCTCGTCGAGCGGTTCGGCCGCGGCGGTCGCGGCCGGGCTCGCGTTCGGAGCAATCGGCACCGATACCGGCGGTTCGGTCCGCAATCCCGCCGCGCTCTGCGGGATCGCGGGTCTCAAGCCTACCTACGGGCTGGTCAGCCGGCGCGGCGTGATCCCCAACGCGTTCACCTTCGATCACTGTGGGCCGATGGCACGAACCGTGGAAGACTGCGCGATCGTGCTGCAATCGATCGCCGGGCATGACGCGGGCGATCCCACCAGCAGCGCGCGCGCCTTGCCCGACTACGCGGCGGCGCTTGGACGGGGCGTCAAGGGCCTGCGGATCGGCGTGATCCGGCATTTCTGGGAAGACGACCTGCCCGCGGGCGAAGAGCCGGCGCGCGCGGTAGAAGAGGCGCTCGGGGTCCTCGCTGGTCTCGGCGCCACGCTTGCGGACGCGCGCATGCGCCCCCTTCAAGACTACTACGACGTCAAGATCACAATCGCCGAATCCGAGCTGTTCGCCATCCACCAGAAAACCTTGCGCTCGCGGCCCGGGGACTACGGCGCCGATTTCCTTGCCCGCGCCCTTCCCGCGTGCCTGTTCAACGCCTACGACTACGTCCAGGCGCAGCGCCTGCGCCGGATCATGCTGGCCGAGATGGAGCGCCTTTACGAGAGCTTCGACGTCCTCGTGACGGCGGGCTATTACGGTCCCGCGCCGAGACTGGACGCGCACCGCTCGATCGGGTTTTGGCAGAAACCCTCGATCACCACGCCCTTCAACGTCACCGCCGGACCCGCCCTGAGTCTTTGCTGCGGTTTCTCCGGCGACGGCCTTCCGCTGGCCCTGCAGGTGATCGCCCGCCCGTTCGACGAGGAAACGGTGCTCCGCGTCGGCCACGCCTTCGAGCGCGAGACGGGCTGGCACGAACGGCGGGCCAGCGTCGACGCGCAAACCGTGCCCCTTGCACCACCGCCCCCCGATGAGCCGGTCGGCGCCGGGGTTGACGCCACCACGCAGGCGATGGTCGAGGCGCTCGCTCGGCGCGCCGGGCTCGTGCTCGATGCGCGGCAGTTCGCGGTGCTTTGCGAGGCCGCGCCCTACGCCTTCGCCATGGGACGGCGCTTGCGCCAGGACCTTCCCTGGGATGTCGAGATGGCGAGCGTCTTTCGCGCGTGATCCTCGCTCACGTTACCTCGCGGGCGAAGCGAAGGACCCGCTCGCCCTTGACCGGTACGCGCCGCGGCATGATCAAGATGCACTTGTCGTGGGGCGTCGTCACGTCGTTGCCGCCGTCGCGCGCGACCACGGTTCCGGCGGCCTCAAACTCCTCCAGGCCATTGAATTCTCCCACCCCCTGGAACTCGTCGGTCTCGGCGTTGCGGCCGTCCGTCACCTCGAGCATTCGCTGCGGAGGCGGTTGTTTCACGGTGACATGTGCTTCGAAAAACCCCGTTTCGATCACGTCGGCCGCCCTGAGGAAGTGAAGCGAGGTGTCGAGGGCGACTGTCGCGGCCGACTTGGCCCAGTGCTGGCCGCATTCGACGAGCAGGGCGGTCATCGAGGTTCCGGGATCGTTGAACGGCGCGTATTCGATCATTCGCCGGCCCTTGACGTGGCCGGAGCCGCAGACGACGACCTCGGGATAATCGACCTCGCGGGCTAAGCGCCGCTCCTTTTCCAGTCCGTGACACAGCATCAGCGGCGTCGAGAAGGTTCCCATCGAGTGGATGTCGAGCAGCATGTCGACCGAATCG
>JASMAE010000382.1 GCA_030754475.1 Rhodospirillales bacterium | reverse complement strand
TTGCACGCCGCCCCCAGGTCGTTAGCGTTGAGGTCGACCATCTTCCGCTCGGCGATCGCGCGAACCTGGGCCATGGTAACTTGCCCGACCGCCTCCTTGCCCGGGGTCTCGGCCGCCTTTTCGAGCCCGGCGGCCTTCTTGAGCAGATAGCTCGCGGGCGGCGTTTTGGAGACGAACGAAAAGGTCCGGTCCTGATAAGCGGTGATCACCACCGGTATCGGCATCCCGGGCTCCAGGTTCTGGGTCTCGGCGTTGAACGCCTTGCAGAATTCCATGATGTTGAGGCCCGCTTGGCCGAGCGCAGGCCCGATCGGCGGCGACGGGTTCGCCTGTCCCGCCGGGACCTGAAGCCTTACGTATCCTGCAATCTTCTTTGCCATGTCCTATTCCGGTCCACCGCCGCTAGGCGGGCGCGTCCGCGAACCCCGCTAAAGTTTCTCGACCTGCGAATACTCGAGCTCAACGGGCGTCGAACGCCCGAAGATCGACACCGCGACCTTGAGCCGAGTCCGCTCCTCGTCCACATCTTCGACGAGACCGTTGAACGACGTGAACGGCCCGTCGGAGACGCGAACTTGCTCGCCGATCTCGAACGTCACCGACGGTTTGGGACGCTCGATCCCTTCCCTGACTTGGTGGATTATCCGTTCGGCCTCCGCCTCAGTGATCGGCGTGGGGCGCCCGCGCCCGCCCAGGAAGCCCGTGACCTTGGGGGTGTTCTTGATCAGGTGCCAGGTCTCGTCGGTCATGTCCATCTTGACCAGGACGTATCCCGGGAAGAACTTGCGCTCGGCGCTGACCTTCGATCCGCGCCGCATCTCCACAACTTCCTCGACCGGAACCAACACCTGGACAATCGTGTCCTCCATCCCGCTTTGGCGCACCTGCTCCTCGATCGATTGGGCGACCTTCTTCTCGAACCCCGAGTAGACGTGGATCACGTACCATTGCGCGGCCACCACCATCATCCTCCGAGGCCGAACAGCGCGCGAACACCGAATGCCATCACTTGGTCGACGAGGAAGAAAAACACGGCCGCGAGAACCACCATGAGAAACACCATGCCCGTCGAAATGCCGGTCTCCTTGCGCGTCGGCCACGTGACCTTGGCGCCCTCCTGGCGGACCTGTTGGACGAATTGTGCGGGGCTGGGTTTGGCCATCATTGTCTCGGTCCGTTTACTCGTAGGCGGGCTAGTCTCGGGCGCCGAATGGCAGGAGTGGGGGGACTCGAACCCCCAACCCCCGGTTTTGGAGACCGGTGCTCTAGCCGATTGAGCTACACTCCTTCAGTCGCGGGTCCAATGCGCCGCTCGATCGACGCCGGTGGCGATCGCCTGTCCTATTCGATGATGGATGCGACGACGCCGGCGCCGACGGTGCGCCCGCCCTCGCGGATTGCGAACCGCAGCCCCTCGTCCATGGCGATCGGCGCGATCAGCTGAACCTCCATCGAGATGTTGTCGCCCGGCATCACCATCTCGGTCCCGTCCGGTAGAACAACCTGGCCCGTCACGTCCGTCGTCCGAAAGTAAAACTGCGGCCGGTAGTTCGAGAAAAACGGCGTGTGCCGGCCCCCCTCCTCCTTCGTCAGGATGTACGCCTCGGCCTTGAACTTCGTGTGCGGCGTGATCGAGCCAGGCGCCGCAAGTACCTGGCCGCGCTCAACGTCTTCGCGCTTCGTGCCACGCAGCAACACTCCAACGTTGTCACCCGCCTCGCCCTGGTCAAGCAGCTTGCGGAACATCTCGACGCCCGTGCATACCGTCTTCGTCGTCGTCCGGATCCCAACAATCTCGACGTCGTCGCCAACCTTGACTATGCCACGCTCAACTCGACCCGTAACAACCGTGCCCCGCCCCGAAATCGAAAATACATCCTCGATCGGCATCAGAAACGGCCGGTCCTTCGGTCGCTCGGGCTGCGGGATGTATGCGTCAACCGCCGCCATCAACGCCGTCACCGACGCCGCGCCCGTCACATCATCCCCGTCCTCCAACGCCGCCAGCGCCGAGCCCTGCACCACCGGGATATCGTCGCCCGGAAACTCGTAGCTCGACAAAAGCTCCCGAACCTCAAGCTCAACAAGTTCCAACAACTCAGGATCGTCAACCTGATCAACCTTGTTCAGATAAACCACGATCGCTGGAACCCCAACCTGACGCGCAAGCAAAATATGCTCGCGCGTCTGCGGCATGGGACCGTCCGCCGCAGACACAACCAAAATCGCTCCGTCCATCTGCGCCGCGCCCGTGATCATGTTCTTCACGTAATCCGCGTGTCCCGGGCAGTCCACGTGCGCGTAATGCCGGTTCGCGGTCGCGTATTCAACATGCGCCGTCGCAATCGTGATGCCCCGCGCCTTCTCCTCCGGTGCCTTGTCAATCTGGTCGAACGGCGTGAACTCCGCACCTCCAGTCTCGGCAAGAACCTTCGTGATCGCCGCCGTCAACGTCGTCTTCCCATGATCAACATGACCAATCGTACCAACGTTGCAGTGCGGCTTCGTCCGCTCAAACTTCGCCTTCGCCATCCCTCGTTTCTTTCCCTCTTACCGGCGCCGAAGAGGCGCCTGTCAACCGCCGACCGCCGGATTCCGGCGTGAGCAAACATATTGGAGCGGGTGATGGGGATCGAACCCACGTCACCAGCTTGGAAGGCTGGAGCTCTACCATTGAGCTACACCCGCGAACCGAAGTCCCCCTCCGAAAACCCGATATGCGCGGGATTGGTGGAGGGGGTTGGATTCGAACCAACGTAGGCGTACGCCAACGGGTTTACAGCCCGTCCCCTTTAACCACTCGGGCACCCCTCCCGCGACGCAGACTCGAACTTCCTTGATCCGAAGCCTCCAATTTCAAGGAAATAGGGAGATTCAGACCCCTGAGTCAAGCCGTGCAAAAATGTGAACGCGCCCGCTCTCTGCCGCCGCCGACCGCAGCAGAAATGATTACGGACACCGTGTGAACGAGATGGTAGATGAGATCATGCGCGCGCGCAAGCATGTATCGCCGGGCTCGCGAAGCGTTTCATCGAACCGAGGCGCCGGGCGCAAACGCCCGCCGAAGGGGTCGCGCGATCCGTCGGAGAAGGCGCTCTGGATCTACGGGACACATGCCGTGCTGGCGGCGCTCTCCAACCCGAACCGGCGACTCCGGCGGCTTCTCGCTACGCCGAGGGCGGCCGAGGTGTTGGCGCCGCGCATCAGCGAGTTCCGTGAGCGGCGACCGGCCGCCCCCGAGCTCGAAAGGCGAACCCGCGAGGAAATCGAGCGCGAGCTCGGCCCCGGCACGGTCCACCAGGGCGTCGCGTTGATGGCCGATCCGCTTCAAGGCCCGTCGCTGGCCGAGGTGCTGCTTCACGCCGAAAGCGCGACGCGGGCGCTTCACGTCATTCTCGATCAGGCGAGCGATCCGCAGAACGTCGGCGCCGTGCTTCGATCGGCTTTGGCCTTCGGCGCCGGCGCCGTGGTTCTTTCGCGCCGGCACGCCCCCCATGAGACCGGCGCCCTGGCAAAGGTGGCGTCCGGCGCGCTCGAACACGTCCCCCTGGTCCACGTCGCCAACCTCGCCGGCGCGCTCGAGGCCCACAAGCGGGCTGGTTTCTGGTGCGTCGGACTGGACACGAAGGCGCCCGCGACGCTTTCGGGAACCGACCTTCAGGCCAAGGTCGTGCTTGTATTCGGCTCCGAAGGTGGCGGACTTCGCCGCCTGACGCGCGAGCACTGCGACGAGCTTGTCCGCGTCACCATCGCCGCCGACTCCCAAAGCCTCAATCTAGCGGCGGCGGTGGCGGTCGCGCTTTACGAGGCGGCCCGCCGGCGGACTTGAGCCCCGCCGCTTGCCGGCCTTCGGCGAGAGGATTATCGTCGAGCCCAGAGCGGATGGTTTAAAGACCAGATTCACGCGGTCGGTGGATCGCGACAGGCGAAACCGAGCGACCGCGGATCTGGTCTAGAATCACGGGCACGCGCGGCCGGTGTAGCTCAACGGGTAGAGCAACCGCCTTGTAAGCGGTAGGTTGTGGGTTCGAGTCCTTCCACCGGCACCATTATTTCAAGGGTTTACGTCGCTGGCGCTTGGCGCAGTAGCGGCTCGGGTTGGTGGCGATAGCGCCCGGGTTCCGGTCTGGCGATGTCGCGGGGCGTGCGCCGCACAGCGGAAGTCTCCGTCTATTCGGCGCGGACGATCTGACCGGCGATTTTGCGAGCTCGTCCGGCGCGCTGGGCTGCAACGACGATGCATCGGTCGTCGGCTTGAACCATGAAGATGGAATAGCGTCCGACGGAGGTGGTTTGGCCGATGGTGGTCGCCTGCGTAGAGATTTCTTCGGTTCCGGCGATGTACGACACCTCGTTTTTTCTCAAGCCCGCGCGCGTCGGTAGGATGGAAACTGGAAAACTGCCTTTGAGGATGTACCGGAAGCCGTCACAAACGACTGTCTGACGTCAGCGCCCTTGGGACACATTGAGGGGTTTGCGTAAGGGAGGATTTCT
>JASMAE010000381.1 GCA_030754475.1 Rhodospirillales bacterium | reverse complement strand
AGCCGGCGATCTACTACGGCGAGAACATGCAAGGCTACCGGATCGTCAACACCGCGGTCAAAGAGTTCAACCACCCGCGCGGCGACGAGAACGTGTACGCCAGCTACGACGGCTCCGGCGGGGTCCGGTTGGATTCGCTTCTCAGGCGCGCGCTCTTCGCGTTCCACCAGTTCGACGTCCGCATCGCGCTCACCTCGTACATCACCGCAGACAGCCGGATCCAGTTCTGGCGCGGCGTCCAGGACCGGGTGCAGCGAATCGCGCCGTTCTTGACCCTCGACCGCGACCCCTATCTCGTCCTTTCCGACGGTCGGCTGTTCTGGATCCAGGACGCCTACACCGTCTCCAATACCTTCCCTTATTCCGAGCCCTACCGGGACCGCGTCAACTACATCCGCAATTCGGTCAAGGTGATCGTGGACGCCTATCTCGGCTCGGTCGCGTTCTACGTCGTGGATCCGGACGATCCGGTTCTGGGCGCCTATCGCGCCGCGCTGCCGGCGCTGTTCCGACCCTTGGAAGAGATGCCGGAAGGTCTGAAAAGGCACCTTCGCTACCCGCAGGACCTGTTCGAGGCGCAGGTGGAGAAATACCGCACCTACCACATGACGGTGCCGCAGGTGTTCTATAACGGAGAGGACATCTGGGAGGTGCCGCGCCAGATCCAGGGCTTCAAGCCCATGTCGATCAGGCCCATTCACGCGCTCGGCGACGAGTACGGCGTCCAGCAGCACATGTCGCCCTATTTCGTGCTCATGAGGTTGCTCGGCGAAGACCGCGTGCAGTTCCTCCTGATGACGCCGATGACGCCCGCGAATCGCGACAACATGATCGCCTGGATCGCAGCGCGCAGCGACTTCCCTGGATACGGCGAGCTGATCGCCTACAAGCTGCCCAAGGAGCGGCTGATTCTCGGCCCGATTCAGGTCCAGGCGATGATCGACCAGGACACCCGGATTTCGGAGCAGATCTCGCTCTGGGACCAGCGGGGCTCGCGGGTGATCCGCGGCCACCTCCTGGTCATCCCGATCGAGCAGTCCCTCCTCTACGTCAAGCCCGTCTACCTGATCGCCGAGGGAACCGAGATCCCGCAGCTGAAGAGAGTCATCGTGAGCGACGGGGACAGGATTGCCATGGAGCTGACCTTGGAGGAGGCGGTCGCGGCGGTCTTCGGCCGAACGTCCCCGCGACCGGGCTTGGCGGCGCCGTTGGAGGCGGGCGCTGAGGACCGGCGGCCTGCGACCCGCGAGGCGTTCAAGGCGGCGGAAGAGGCGCTCCGCGACGGGAATTGGGATGCATTCGGGCGCGCCATGCAGGCGTTGAAGCGCGTGCTTGAGGAATAGCGGCGGCGCGCGGTTGGCGAATTGTTTGCCCGAGCCGGTTCGTGATAGTGTCTGGCGCCGATTCGCCCGAATCGGCGGAACGAAACTCGGATCGGGGGCGAAGGAAGGGGAAACAACATGCTGAGGTGGCTTGTTTTGTTGCTGCGTTGGGGAGGGCCCGCGCTCGTCGTCGTGTTCGCGATCCCGCTCTTTGTCATCGGTCCCATGGGACCGCACATGGGCACACCCGGTGTCAACGTGGTGCCCGAGACCACCGATGCGCCGCTGTTGCTCTACTGGATCTTCGTCCTGATCGGCGCTGTCGCCGCGTTCGTCGGCTGGTTGGCCGCCGGCTCGCGCTCTGGCGCCGGCCGCTGATCGGCCGCTTTCGAGTGGCGATGGATCGGATCAGACCCGCGCACCGGCGCGCGCGGCAGCGCGCCTGCGTCGCATGAGCGCGACCGGCGAACGCCGCTGGGTCGGCACCGGCACCCGTTGGGAGGAGATCGCCGGCTACGCGCGCGCGGTGCGGATCGGCGAGCGGATATTGGTCTCGGGCACCACTGCCACAGGACCGGACGGCGTCGTCGGCGCGGGCGACGCGGCTGCCCAGGCCCGGTTCATCCTCGGGCGGATCGAAAAGGCCATTAACGATCTTGGCGGGCGGATGACGGACGTGGTTCGCACACGCGTCTACGTGAGCGACATCGCCCACTGGGAAGCGGTGGCCCGGGTCCACGGCGAGACCTTCGCCCCGATCCGCCCCGCCAATACGCTGGTGGAAGCGAAGCTGGCGGCGCCCGAGCACCTCGTGGAGATCGAAGCCGAAGCGGTCGTCGGCTCCGGCGATGCGCTTCAGCCTTAGGCTCAACAACGACCTCGCGCCGGCCGAGTATGTGGCGCTGGCGCGCGCCGCCGAGGACGCCGGCTTCGACCAGATCTGGGTCAGCAACGACCTCTTTTTGCGCTCGGCGCCGGTGGTGCTCGCCACCATGGCGGTCTCGACCCGGCGCATCGAGGTTGGCTCGGGCATCCTCAACCCCTACACGATTAATGCGAGCGAGCTCGCCATGCTGGCCGCGACCATGGACGAGGTTTCGGGGAACCGCTTCAACCTCGGGCTCTCGGTCGGGGCCCCCGACTTCTTGAAATGGGTCGGCATCCGCCCGGCCCGACCGCTCGCGGTGATGCGCGAGACCATCGGCGCGGTCAGGACGCTCTTGCGGGGCGAGCGCGCGCCCGTCAAGGGCGGGTTCCTGGAGTGGGCCGAGGAGGCGTATTTGCGGTTCGCGCCGCCGCGCTCGACCCCGGTCTATCTGGGGGCCATGGGGCCGCGGATGCTGGCGCTCGCGGGCGAGCTCGCCGACGGCGTGCTTCCTCTTCTCTTCCCGCCCGAGCACTACTTCGCCGCCCGCCCCCTGATCGCCGAAGGCGAGGCGAAGCGGGGCGCCGCCTTGGGGCCCCTGGACGTCGCCGCCTGCATCTGGGTCTCGCTCGCCGACGACCGGGCGGCCGCGCGCCGCGCGCTCGCCGAGAAGATCGCCTACTACGGGCGCGCCTTCAGCCCGCTGATCCTCGGCCGGCTGGGGCTGGCGGCGGCCGATTTCGACGCGATCGAGCGCGCGATCATGACCGAGCGCGACACGGAAAAGGCCTGCCGGCTGGTGGAGGCGGACGAGCGCATGATGCGCATCGGCGTCGTGGGCGAGGCGGCGGAGGTCGTCGCCCGGCTGGAGCCCCTGGTCGCGGCCGGGGCCCGGCACCTGAGCTTCGGCCCGCCCTTGGGCCCGGACCCGCTTCAAGCGGTGCGCCTTCTCGGGCGCGACGTGGTGCCACATTTTCGTTGAGGGACGGCGCGATGCGGGCCGCGATTGGGAAGGGCGCAAATGACGCCCGAGCCGGGCCGGTCGATGTCGAAGAAATCCCGCCTAAGGGATTGAAAATATTGGTGGAGCCGTGGGGGATCGAACCCCAGACCTCTACAATGCCATTGTAGCGCTCTCCCAGCTGAGCTACGGCCCCATCCGGCGTATCATAGCCCGGAAATTATCGGCCCGAAACGGCAGCGCGCAAGGAAAAAGGCACCGCCGCGGGCGCCCCAGGGACATCGCGGGACGTCAGGGGCGGTCCGAATCGCCCTCGAGTTCCGCGTCCGCGTCGTCCTTCTCGTCGCCGTCCGCGTCCGCGTCGTCCTTCTCGTCGCCAACCGCGTGGTCGCCCACGGGAACCTCTTCCCCTTCGTCGAGCGCTCCCGTTTCCGCTTCCTCGATCGCCGGCGTGGCGCCGGCCTCGCGCCGGCCTCGCGTCTCGGTTTTGAAGATCGGCCCGGGGTCCGGACGGTGTCGCACTTGGGGCAGGTCGCCGGGCTACGGTTCATGTCATAGAACCGCGCACCGCAGTTGTCACAGATGAGTTTGGTTCCCCACTGCGGTTTCTTTACCACCGCTTAGCCTCCAAATCGCCGGCGCGGTCTCGAACGCGGTGAGCCAAGTGCCACGATCCACCGCCGGTGTCAAAACGAAAAATTAGGCCGCCCAGGCGGGACGGCGCGAACCTTGGCTCCCTATCGCCCGCCATCGGGACGTGATAGAGACGCCGCGTCGAATAAGGCCAGAGAGAGGCGGGGCGCCATGGCGCTGGTCTCGCGACGAAGCGACGGGATCGCGGGCGAGGTGCGCGTTCCCGGAGACAAGTCGATTTCGCACCGGGCGTTGATGATCGCCACCCAGTCCGTGGGCGAGACCCGGATCGCAGGCCTTCTCGAGGGCGCCGACGTAATGGCGAGTGCGGTAGCCTTGCGAAGCCTAGGCGCCGACGTGTCACGCCAGCCGGACGGCGTCTGGCGCGTGCTGGGACGCGGTGTCGGTGGCCTCGCCGAGCCGGACGCGGTTCTCGATCTGGGCAACGCCGGCACCGGCGCACGTTTGCTGATGGGGCTTCTCTCGACGCACCCGTTCGCGAGCTTTCTCACCGGGGACGAATCGCTCTGCCGCAGGCCCATGGAGCGGGTGATGGCGCCGCTGCGCCCGATGGGGGCGGCGTTTACCGCGCGCACGGGCGGGCGCCTTCCGATCGCAGTCGTAGGCGCCCAGGACCCGATTCCGGGATCGTACGAGATGCCGGTGGCGTCGGCCCAGGTGAAGTCGGCGGTGCTGCTGGCGGGGCTCAACGCGCCCGGTGTGACCAGTGTCTTTGAGAGCCGCTCCACCCGCGACCACACCGAAACGCTGCTCCGGCATTTCGGCGCCGAGGTTTGGTCGGAGGCGGCTTCCAATCGCGTCGGGTGCTGGATTTCGGTCCGCGGCCAGCCGGAGCTGAGCCCGGCCCCTATCACCGTTCCCGGCGATTTCTCTTCGGCCACCTTTCCGCTCGTGGCGGCGTTGATCGCGCCGGGCTCGGAGCTCGGGCTCGCCGGTGTTGGGGTCAATCCGCTGCGCACGGGTCTTCTCGAGACGCTTCGCGAAATGGGCGCGGACGTCGTGATCGAGAACCGGCGTATCGACGCCGGCGAGCCGGTCGCCGATCTTCGTGTGCGGGGCGGGCCGCTTCGGGGCGTCGATGTGCCGGCCGAGCGCGTCGCCGCCATGATCGACGAGTTTCCCGCTTTCGCCGTCGCCGCGGCTTGCGCCGAGGGCGTCAGCCGCATGCGCGACGTGGGCGAACTCAGGGTCAAGGAAAGCGATCGCTTGCAGGCGATCGCCGAGGGCTTGCGCGCCTGCGGTGTTGTTGTGGCGGAAAGCGACGATGCGCTCGTGATCCACGGCGCGGGCCGTCCGCCCGCCGGCGGCGCCACCGTGAAGGCGCGCATGGATCACCGGATCGCGATGGCGTTTCTCGTTTTGGGATGTGCGAGCGAAACCCCGGTCGCCATCGACGACGCCGATCCCATCCACACCAGCTTTCCCGGGTTCGTGGACCTGATGAACGGAATCGGCGCCCGGATCGCGGAAGTGCCGGCTTGAGCGCGCCGGGTCCTGCGCCCTGGCCTAAGGTCATCGCCATCGACGGTCCCGCGGCTGCCGGCAAGGGCACGCTGGCGCGTCGGCTCGCCAACCATTTTGGCCTCGCGGTGCTCGATACAGGCGCGCTGTACCGCGCGGTTGCGCTTAGGATGCTACGCGCAGGGGCCCACCACGACGACGTCGCCGAGGCTGCGGCGACGGCGCGTGCGATCCGACCATCGGACCTCGCCGACCCCGAGCTTCGCTCCGAGGCGAGTGCGAATCTGGCCTCGCGGATCAGCGCCATCGGCGACGTGCGGGCCGCCCTTCTCGACTTTCAACGCGACTTCGCCCGAAACCCGCCGGCGGGCGCCAAGGGCGCCGTGCTCGACGGGCGCGACGTGGGCACCCGCGTTTGTCCGGACGCGGACGTCAAATTGTTTGTCACCGCCAGCGTCGAAGTGCGCGCCCGCCGCCGCCTTAATGAGTTGCGGGAGACCGGGCACGCCGCTATACATAGCCGCGTTCTGAAGGAAATGAAGGAGCGGGATGCGCGCGACCGAGGTCGCGAGCTCGCTCCGCTCGTGCCGGCCGACGACGCGATCGTGATCGACACCGGCGGTCTGAACGCGGATCAAGTCTTCGCTGCGGCGCTCGACGTGATCACTTCGCGGGACCGGGCCCGCTGGGGCTGAACCCTGGGAACCCGACGCGATCAGATCCCGGAGATCGCCGCCCCGACACGGTCCCCGGAGGCCGCGGCTGCAAAAGGGCGGTCGCGCCGATGCGGCACCACCACGCGGTTGGCCGCGCGCTGAAGCCGGTCGAACGAGACGAATGAGACGAGAGAGTCGAACAAGAAGACAGAGAGGATAGAGGACCGCAACACAATGACATCCGCAAACGCCGATACCGAGGCCGCCGCTTCGGGTTCCGGGGAAACGTCTCCCGTCGTCACCGAGGACTTCGCCGCCCTCTTGGCGGAATCCTTAAGCGAACACGAGGACTTCGAGGGCCGCGTGGTCAAAGGCACCGTCGTCAGCGTCGTCGACGGCATGGTGCTCGTCGACGTCGGCCTCAAGTCCGAGGGCCGCGTTTCCTTGAAGGAATTCTCGACGCCGGGCGAGGAGACCGAGGTCCACGAGGGCGACACGGTCGACGTCTTCGTCGAACGCTACGAGGACCGTGAGGGACTCGTGTCGCTGAGCCGTGACAAGGCGCGGCGCGAAGAGTCCTGGACGCTGCTGGAGAAGTCCTTCCAGGACAACGAGCGGGTCAGCGGCAGTATCTTCGGGCGCGTCAAGGGCGGCTTCATCGTCGATCTGTCTGGCGCCATGGCTTTTCTGCCCGGCAGCCAGGTGGACATTCGTCCGGTACGCGACATCCAGCCCCTCATGGGAACGCCGCAGGAGTTTCAGATCCTGAAGATGGATCGCTCGCGTGGCAACATCGTGGTCTCGCGCCGCGCCGTGCTCGAAGAAGCGCGGGCCGAGGCGCGCACGGAGCTGATAGCGAACCTCGCCGAGGGCCAGGTCCTCGACGGAATCGTCAAGAATATCACCGACTACGGTGCGTTCGTGGACCTGGGCGGCGTCGACGGGCTTCTGCACGTCACCGACATCGCTTGGCAGCGGATCAACCATCCGTCCGAGGCTTTGCAGGTCGGACAGACCGTCAAGGTCCAGGTCGTGCGCTTCAACCCCGAAACCCAGCGCATCTCGCTCGGCATGAAGCAGCTCGAAGCGGACCCGTGGGGCGGTATCCGGGCCAAGTATCCGCCCGGCACCCGGTTCAAGGGCCGGGTCACCAACATTACCGACTACGGCGCATTCGTCGAATTGGAGCCCGGCGTCGAGGGCCTGGTGCATGTCTCGGAGATGAGTTGGACCAAGAAGAACGTCCAGCCGGGCATGATCGTCTCGACCAGCCAAGCGGTCGAGGTCATGGTGCTCGAGGTCGATCCCAACAAGCGCCGCATCTCGCTCGGCCTCAAGCAGTGCCACGACAACCCGTGGGAATCTTTCCTCGAGAAGTTCCCGGTCGGCACCGAGATCGAGGGCGACATCAAGAACATCACCGAGTTCGGTCTATTCGTCGGCCTCGACGGCGA
>JASMAE010000380.1 GCA_030754475.1 Rhodospirillales bacterium | reverse complement strand
GGAATACCCCTGATCTCGACGATACGCGGCATCTCGGCGCCGAACAGCGTTCCGGCGACGCTGCGCGACTGCGCTTCGGTGGTCACGTCCAGCTTGATTTGGGTCTGGAACGCATCCGCGTGTTCGCGCTTGACCTCCGTGACTTCGATGTTGCGCTCCCTGGCGATGACCGGTGCGCTCACCAGGTTTACGGTCTCAAGCAGCGGCGTGAGCAGGCCCTTGAGGACGGCCGCCGTCAAGGGGCTGGTGTTGAGCTGCGCGGCCTGGCCTCCGTATTCGATGGAGATCGCCTTGATAGCGGTTTCGGTGATCTGGCCGGCGAAGCTTCCCAGCTGCTCGGCGAGCCGCATGGAGGGGACCAGCTTCGGCGCATCCTCGGCCGAGACCGACGGCATGTTGAGGGCGTTCACCACGGCGCCATTCAGAAGAAAGTCCGATATCTGTTCGGTGACCTGCAAGGCCACTTTTTCCTGGGCCTCGGTCGTCGACGCACCCAGATGCGGGGTCGCGACGACGCTCTCCATGCCGAGGAGGACGTTGCCCTTCGGTGGTTCGGCGGAGTAGACGTCGAGGGCCGCTGCCGCCACCTGTCCCGATTCGAGCGCGGACTTGAGGTCGGCTTCCACGATCAGGCCGCCGCGCGCGCAATTGATGATGCGGGCGCCTGGCTTCATTTTTGCGATCGCCTGGGCGTCGACCAGGCTGCGGGTCGCGTCCGTCAGTGGCGCGTGAAGGCTGACGAAATCGGCGCGCCCAAGAAGCGTGTCGAAATCCACCTTCTCGACGCCCAGATCGGAGGCGCGTCCGGGCGAAAGATACGGATCGTACGCGATGACCTTCATCCGCAGGCCCTGGGCGCGGTCGGCGACAACGGAGCCGACGTTGCCGCAACCGACGATGCCGAGCGTCTTGCCCATCAGTTCGACGCCGACGAAACGCGAGCGCTCCCACTTTCCGGCGTGGGTCGATTGGTTGGCCTGGGGAATCTGGCGCGCGAGCGCAAACATCATCGCGATCGCGTGCTCGGCGGTGGTGATCGAATTGCCGTAGGGCGTGTTCATCACCACGATTCCGCGCGCGGTTGCGGCGTTCACGTCGATGTTGTCGACGCCCATGCCGGCGCGTCCGATGACCTTGAGGGAACTTGCGCCCTCGATCACCGCTGCCGTCACCTTCGTCGCCGAACGCACGACGAGGCCGTCGTACGCCCCGATACGGCGCGTAAGCTCGGCTTCGTCCATGTCGGTACTGACCTCGACCTCTATACCGCGGGCCTCGAACGTGGCCTCGGCGTCCGGGCTCATCTCATCGGCGATCAACACTTTCGTCATCGGCGCACCTTTATTCAGACCTCGGCGAACTCGTTCTTCACGCGGCCATGCGCCCAGTCGAGCCACGGCACCAGCCGGACGAGGTCTTCGCGTTCCACGGTCGCACCCGCCCAGATCCGCAATCCCGGCGGCGCCGAACGGTACGAACCGACATCGAAGGCCACGCCCTCTTCCTCGAGGATGGCGACCATCCGCTTGGCGGCCCCTGCTTGGCGATCCGCGTCAAGGGCCGCGAACCACCCGTCGACCACCTTCAGACATACCGAGGTGGGCGAACGCGTCCTCTTGTCGGACGCGAGAAAATCGACCCAAGGCGTGCGTTCGACCCATTCCTCGATGACGGCGAAGTTCCCTGCCACCCGCCCCCTGAGCGCCGGGCCGCCACCGACAGAGCCCGCCCAGGCCAGCGAATCGAGCGCGTCTTCGACCGCCAGCATCGACGGCGTGTTGATGGTCTGCCCCTTGAAGATCTCGGCGTCGAGCTTGCCGCCCTTGGTCAGGCGAAAGATTTTCGGAAGCGGCCACGCAGGCGTATGCTCCTCGAGGCGTTCGACCACGCGCGGGCTCAAGACCAGCATGCCGTGCGCCCCCTCGCCGCCCAGGACCTTCTGCCAGGAGTACGTGACGACGTCGAGCTTGTCCCACGGCATCTCGATCCCGAAGATCGCCGACGTGGCGTCGCAGATAGTGAGGCCCGCGCGAGACGCGGCGATCCAATCGCCATCGGGCACCCGCACGCCCGAAGTGGTGCCGTTCCAGGTGAACACCACGTCACGCGAGAAGTCGACTTGGGTGAGATCCGGAAGATCGCCGTAATCGGCATCGAGGACGCGCACGTCGGCGAGCTTTAACTGGGTGAGCACGTCGGTAGCCCAACCCTTGCCGAAGCTTTCCCACACGAGCACGTCGACGCCGCGCGCACCCAGCAAGGACCATAACGCCATCTCGACCGCGCCGGTGTCGGACGCGGGAACGATCCCGAGGATGTAGTCGTCGGGTATTTCGGCGAGCGAGCGCGAACGCGCGATCACCTCTTCAAGCCGAGCGCGTCCTTCGGCGGAGCGATGCGAGCGTCCAACGAGCGCGCCTTCAAGCACCGCGGCCGACCAGCCGGGGCGTTTCGCGCAGGGACCCGAGGAAAAATGAGGACACGCCGGACGAAGCCCCGGCCGCACAGAGAAGTTCAACCGTACATCTCCCTTCCTTCCAGAAGGGTCGCGACCCGTTGGGGGGCCGTGGCCCGCCGCCCTTATATCGAGGCGTCGGGACGCGGTCAATCGACCATCGCGGGACGCCGCGCCTTTCGCCCACCGGAGCCGCAAACGCTTTACCCGTTTGGGCGGCTCCACCTCACACGCCGGCCCGTTCACCCGCCGCATCGTAAGATTGGGGCGCGTGGACCGGTGTGGGAGCTGCCTGCGATTCGCCAGAAGCGGTCGATGCGCTAAAGGCCGTAATACCAGGGAGCGAACAGGCTGAACGCGATCCAAAGCACCACGATCAACGGCAGGCCGGCGCGCGCGAAATCCATGAACCGATAGCGCCCGGGAGCCATCACCAGAAAGTTCGTCTGATAGCCGAGTGGCGAGGCGAAGGAGCAATTGGCGGCAAAGACCACGGCGACGGCGAACGCTTCCGGGCTCACGCCGAGCCGGGCCGCGATGTCGATGCCGATCGGCGTGAACAGGACGGCGCAGGTCTTGGTGCTGATCACGTTGGCGAGCACCGCCACCAGAAGGAAGAAGAACGACAACACCGTCGCCGGGCTCGCCTCGCCGAGTGCTTCAACCACGCCGCGCGCAACGAACGCGGCGCCCCCCGTTTCCAGCAGCGCGATCCCCAGCGCCAGCGCCGCGACGATGGTCATGGCCACCTTCGCATCAATGGCGCGCAGTCCTTCGCGCGCGCTCAGGACCCCGCTCACCACCATCGCGACGGCGCCCGACAGTGTGGCGACGACGATCGGCACCACCCCGCTCGCGGCAAACCCGACGGCGACGACGAAGATTGCGATCGCACGCCAAGCGTGGTTGAGGGTCGGCAGATCCCGCGCCGACCTGGCGATGAGGACCACGTCGGGGTTCGCCTTCAGCGCGTCCACGTCGTCTCGCCGTCCCAGGACCAGAAGCACGTCGCCGGCATCGAGACGGATCTCGGTCATGCGCGCGCGGTACATGCGGGCCCGGCGGCGGACGCCGAGCACGATGCAATGGGTCGCGTAGCGAAAGCCGACTTGGCGCAACCTTTGGCCGATCATCGAGGATGAGGGAGCCACCATCAACTCCGCCAGCACTCTCTCCCCGCTCTCCCAGCGCGGGTCGTGCTCGTCGCTGGGCCGCTCGCCATCGCGCAAGTCCGGATACAGGAGTCCGGGATCGCGCGAGGTGGCGTCGGCGATGGCCTTGCGGCTGGCGGCGACGACAAGTTCGTCGCCGGGACGCACCTCGTATCCCTCGAACGGCGGAAGGAACGCCTCCTCGCCTCTTTGGATCAGGCGCACGGTCATTTCCATGAGCTTGGGGAAGACGCCACCGGGGGCCTTTTCGCCGACGAGATCGGATTTCTCGGAGACCGTGATCTGGGCGATGAACTGGGTGCCGCCGCCCTCGATGAGCGTATCGGCAAGCGAGCCGCGCTCCTTCAGCAGTCGTGGCGCGATACCGACGACGTAGACAAGACTCACGCACGCGAGCACCAATCCCGGAACCGTGAAGCCGAAAAAGGTGAAAGGCGTCTGATTCAATTCGACGAGCGCGCCATTCACCAGAAGGTTGGTGCTCGAGCCGATCAGCGTCGTCATCCCGCCGAGGATGGCGGCGTAGCTCAAGGGGATCATCACCTTGCTCGCCGAATCCCCGATCCTTTCGGCCAGCGTCTGCATGAAGGGAATGAATATCACTACGACCGGGATGTTGTTGAGGAACGCGCTCACCGCGAGAACAACCACCAGGGCGAGAACCACCGAGACCCAGGCCCGGCGGCCGCCCAGCCTCGAGACCCAGCCCGCGCCCCGGTCCAGCACACCCGTTCGCGCGATTCCGCGCCCCATGACCAAGAGCGCGATCACGGTGATCAGGGCGGGGTTGGCGAAACCGCCCAACAGGCGGACGGGCTCCAGCCGGATGGCGCCGGCGGCGTCGGTCAGGGGAACGGCATGGAAGAAGACGAGCAGCACGCACACGACCGCGAGCGACACCACCTCGATGGGGGCGCGCTCCATCGCGAACGTCGCCAACGCGCCGATGACGACGGCGAACGTCACTCACATGTGGAAGCCCGGATCGATCACGGCCATGGCGGTGTCATTCGTCTCAGCGCGCTGACCGGCCGGCGTTCGGTCCCGCCGATACGCACGTGGCCGCCAATGCGCCGCCTCAACCGGCGGACGGCTCGGTCGCGGCCACCGCGTGCGTCAGGATGTCCGCTATTTCGGCGGTGCTCGCCAACCCACCCATGTCGCGCGTGCGCACCTCGCTTTCGGCGAGCGCGGTTTCGATGGCCATCTCCACCGACCGCGCCGCTTCCGCTTCACCCAGATGCTCCAACATCATCGCGCCGGACCATATCTGGCCGATGGGATTGGCGACGCCTTGGCCTGCGATGTCGGGCGCCGAGCCGTGGACGGGTTCGAACATCGACGGATGCGTGCGCTCGGGGTTGATGTTGGCCGACGGCGCGATCCCGATGCTGCCGGCGACCGCGGGTCCCAAATCCGAGAGGATGTCGCCGAACAGGTTGCTTCCGACCACAACGTCGAACCAATCGGGATGGGCGACGAAGTGGGCGCACAAGATATCGATGTGGTACTGGTCGGTGCGTACGTCCGGATACTGTTCCGCCATGGAAGCGAAGCGCTCGTCCCAAAAAGGCATGGTGTGGATGATACCGTTCGACTTGGTGGCCGATGTCAGGTGCTTGTCGGGCCGGCGGCGGGCGAGATCGAAGGCGTAGCGCAGGACCCGGTCGACGCCCTTGCGCGTGAATACCGATTCCTGGACCGCCATCTCGGCCTCGGTCCCCCGGAACAGCCGCCCGCCGATCTCGGAATATTCGCCTTCGTTGTTCTCGCGCACGGTCATGAAGTCGATCTCGCCGGGCGCGCGGTCCGCAAGCGGGCTGCGAACGCCCTCGAAGAGCTTGACCGGGCGCAGGTTCACGTATTGCTCGAAATGCCTGCGGATGGGGATGAGCAGGCCCCACAGGGAAACGTGGTCGGGCACCCCCGGCCAACCCACCGCGCCCAAGAAAATGGCGTCAAAGGCCGAGAGCTGTTCGATCCCGTCGTCGGGCATCATGCGGCCGAGTTTTCCGAATCGTTCGCACCCCCAGTCGAATTCGCGCCACTCGAACGTGATCCCGAACCGGGCCCCGGCGGTCTCAAGCACAGGGATAGCCGCCGGCACTGTCTCTTGGCCGATTCCGTCGCCGGGGATCACCGCGATCCGATATTTCGCCATGCCTGCCGTCTCCTATTTGCGCCTAGCCGACCTCGCGCAGAACCGAAAACCCGATCACCGCGTCCGCGGCGGCCTGGGCGCGGTTGTTGGCGAGGATCGGCTTGGGCACGGGTCCGTAGTCGTGCCAGACCTTGATCGGCCCGAACCACGAACGGTGCCATTTGGGCCGGAAGTTCCAGTTGAGCGGAAGCACGAACGGGACGAACCCGGTCCCGTCGACAGCCTTCGCGAACCCCGCCTGGTCGTTCAAGGGCATGCGCATGGTCTGGCCTTCGTGGACGAACACGATGCTCGAATCGATGTTCGCGACGCAGCCGGCCCATGCATCGAAAACCGCGCTCGCGGCGCGGGTGAAGAACATCACACCGGTGTTGTATTCGATCAGATCGCCCGTCAGGCCGCCGTAGCGGCGTGCCCAGGGGCATTCGCATATGCACAACGCGAGACCCGTCCGCCGGGCCGCCTCGAATCCGAAGTCGAGCGCGCCGAGCACTACCGTGTCCATGTCGAGATACAGGGTTTCTGCGAACGGGCTGAGCTCAAGGACCTTTGCCTTGTCGAGCAGGCTTCCGCTCGCGCTTCGCTGAACGTGGACGGGAAGCTCCGGATGATGCTCCGCGATGGAGGCCCGAGAGCGATCAAGGATCGCTTCGTCGATGTCTCCCCAAACCATGTAGACGACCTCGCGCCCAGCCATGTTGCCCCGCAATTCCCGGCTATGCACCGCCGCCGGCCCAAGGCGGCGGCCTCATTATGTCACGATTCGGCGGGCGCGATAAGGCCGCTTGGGACGCCAATGCCGTGATCGGCCCGCACCGTCGGCTCCGTGATCCGCCGGGGTTCTGTTATCCTGTCGAAGCGCGGCGCCGAGATGGCCCGCGCGTTCGAACATCCCTCGGGAGCCGGAAAATGTCCCACCCGGAGATCGATATCGTCATCGAAGGCGGCACCGTCGTCGACGGCAGCGGAGCGCCGCCGCGCAAAGCCGATATCGCGGTTAGCCGCGAGCGCATCGTCGCCGTTGAGCCGGACCTCGGTGATCTGGCCGCGCTCAAGCGCATCGATGCGAGCGGGTGCACCGTCACGCCGGGAATCATCGACATCCATTCCCACGCCGACTGGACGCTGACCTTCGACAGCGCTGCCGAATCGGCGCTGCTCCAAGGCATCTCGACCATCGTACCGGGAAACTGCGGCCACGGGGTCGCGCCGGTGGGCGACAGATCGCTGATCCGGTTTTGCGCCTTCGGATACGACCGGCACACCGAGACTGAGGTCTCCTGGCGAAGTTTCGGCGAATGGCTGGCGCGCCTTCGGGCGACGGAACCCGCGGTGAACATCGCGCCGTTGATCGCCCATGGGGCGGTCCGGCTGGCGACCATGGGAACGTCGCTCGATCTTCCGTCGGACGAGGAACTCCATGCTATGCGCCGGCACACGGAAGAGGCCATGGAGTCGGGAGCGGTCGGATTGTCGTCGGGGCTTGAGTACCAGCCCGGGCAGACGGCCACGCAGACCGAGGTCCGCATGTTGGCCGAGGTGGTGGGCGCCCACGAAGGACTGTATGCGACCCATTGCCGCAACCGTACGGGCCGCATCGAGCAGGCCGCCGTCGAGTCGATCGACATCGCGGCGTCGACGAATTGCCGGCTTCAACTCTCCCACTTCGTCGTCCGCCCCGACCAGGCCGACGCGCCGTACTTGCGTTGCCTCGAGCGGTTGTCGCGAGCGCGGGACGCCGGGCTTGTGGCTCTCTGCGACACATTGCCGCACCTTTACGGACCGGCGCCGATCGCGATGCTCTTGCCGGACTGGGCCTGGCGCGCAGGCCCGAACGGGATCCCGAAGCTGTTGCGCGAGACCGGGTCACGAAAACGGATACTCGACGATCTCGATCCCCGGTTTCGCGAATGGCTCGCGAGCGGCCTCGCCGACGCCATCGTGCTCAGCCACACGCCCGGAACGAAGGGCGCGGCGGGAAATACGCTCGGCGCCTGGGCCGGCCTTCAGGGCAAACCGACCGCTGATGCCGCCATGGACCTCCTCACCGACGCCGGGGCGGATTTCTATGCCGTCACGGGAGTCGACTATTGGGTGACGCCGGAAGCGCTCGACCGCGCCATGG
>JASMAE010000379.1 GCA_030754475.1 Rhodospirillales bacterium | reverse complement strand
CGATCCGAAAGGTCAAAAACAACCGAATCGCCACGCGCGCGCATGGCTTCGATGAGCGCGGCGACGAACTGGTTACCGCCGCCCCATGCGCCCAAAAGGATCGGCTGACTGATGGCGAGTTTCATGACCGTGGAATCATCGCTTCGCGGCGTCTTTCATAGCCCCATCGTCGTCGCCATTTCCAGGATAACCGCCAAGGGATCGCGACCCATGCGGCATTTCGCGATAGAATACGAGTCCACGAAATCGCGCCGCTGATGTCCGAACATTTCATCCCCTACGGCCGTCAATGGATCGACGACGACGACGTCGCCGCCGTGGCCGAGGCGCTGCGCGCAGACTGGCTGACGCAAGGGCCGACAATTGCGGAATTCGAGCGCGCCGTCGCGGCCCGTGTCGGCGCCAAGCACGGCGTGGCGTTTACCAACGGCACGGCGGCCCTGCACGCCGCCTGTTTCGCGGCCGGCATCGGCCCCGACGACGAAGTGATCACGTCGCCGATCACGTTCGTCGCCAGCGCCAACTGCGCCCTATACCTGGGCGCCCGGATTGCGTTCGCGGACATCCGGCCCGACACCTACTGCCTCGATCCCGAGAAGCTCGAATCGGCGATCACGCCGGCAACGAAGGCGATCGTCGCGGTCGACCATACGGGCCAGCCGTGCGATCTGGACGAGATCAGGGCTATCGCCAAGCAGCACCGCATCACCTTGATCGAGGACGCCGCCCATGCCCTTGGCGCCACCTACAGGGGCCGGCCGGTGGGAGCGCTCAGCGACATGACCATGTTCTCCTTCCACCCGGTCAAACACATCACGACCGGCGAGGGCGGCATGATCACCACCGAGGACGACGACCTCGCCCGCAAGATGCGCGTCTTTCGTACCCATGGGATCAGCCGCGATGCCGCCTCGATGAGCTTTGATGATCAGGCGGCCGACAACGTCAGCGGCGTGGAGCCTAGGCGCAACCCCGCGACGCCCGCGCCTTGGTACTACGAGATGCAGGCGCTCGGCTTCAACTACCGGATTACCGACGTCCAGTGCGCGCTCGGGCTCAGCCAACTCAAGAAACTCGATCGTTCCCTTGAACGGCGGCGCGAAATCTCGCTGCGCTACACCGACGCCTTCGCCAACTCGCGCGTCCTCGTCACCCCCTATCAGGAGCCGGACCGCGAAAGTGCCTGGCATCTCTACGTCATCCGACTTCGGCTCGAGGCTATGGCGAAGACCCGGCGTCAGGTGTTCGAGGACCTGCGCCACAGCAACATCGGGGTCAACGTCCACTATGTCCCGGTGCACCTTCAGCCATACTTTCGCGAGCGATTCGGGTTTACGCGCGGCGATTTCCCCGAGGCCGAAGCCTATTACGACGGCGCAATCACCATTCCGCTCCACCCCACCATGACGGACGCGGACTGCGAGCGCGTCATCGATGCGGTTGTGGAGGCGGTCAGCTGACGGACTGGGCGCCCGGCCCCTATTTCGAGAAGCACGCGAACGCGGCCCTTTTCTCTCTTCGATCACGGCCTTAATGTCTGGGCCGTTGTCGACGAAGTCACGCGACCGGCGAGAGAAACTCAAGAATGGTGGAAAAGGTTGCCCTAATCACCGGGATCACCGGCCAAGACGGCGCTTATCTCTCGCGGTTTCTTGTGTCGAAGGGATACCGGGTCCACGGAACCACCCGCCAACCCGCCGGCGCGCGACTGGCCAACCTCGAGTCCCTTGGCATCGGAA
>JASMAE010000378.1 GCA_030754475.1 Rhodospirillales bacterium | reverse complement strand
GAAGACCTGGCTCTTCTTCGTCGGGATCGTCGTGTTGCGGTCGATGAGGCGCGTGAATACGCCGCCCAGAGTCTCGATGCCGAGCGACAGGGGCGTCACATCGAGCAGAAGCACGTCCTTGACGTCGCCCTTCAGCACGCCGCCTTGAATGGCGGCGCCGATGGCGACGACCTCGTCGGGATTGACGCCCTTGTGGGGCTCGCGGCCGAAGAACTCCTTGACCGCATCGGCGATCTTGGGCATCCGCGTCATGCCGCCGACGAGAATCACCTCGTCTATCTCGCCCGCCGACAGTCCCGCGTCCTTGAGCGCCGCCTTGCACGGTTGGATGGTCTTCACGATCAGATCTTCGACCAGGGCCTCCAGCTTCGACCGCGTCAGCTTGATGTTGAGGTGCTTCGGCCCGCTTGCATCGGCGGTGATGAAGGGCAGGTTGACCTCAGTCTGCATGATGCTGGAAAGCTCGACTTTCGCCTTCTCGGCGGCCTCCTTGAGGCGCTGCAGGGCGAGCCGGTCGCTGCGCAAATCGATCCCGCTCTCCTTCTTGAACTCGTCGGCGAGGTAATCGAGGATCCGCTTGTCGAAGTCCTCGCCGCCGAGGAAAGTGTCACCGTTGGTGGACTTCACCTCGAAGACGCCCTCGCCGATCTCGAGGATCGAGACATCGAACGTTCCACCGCCCAAGTCGTAGACGGCGATGGTGCCGGCTCCCTTCCTCTCCAATCCATAGGCGAGCGCCGCGGCGGTCGGTTCGTTAATGATTCTGAGAACGTCCAGACCCGCGATCTTGCCCGCATCCTTGGTCGCCTGACGCTGGGAATCGTTGAAATAGGCGGGAACGGTAATGACCGCCTGCTCGACCGTCTCGCCCAGATAGCTTTCAGCCGTCTCCCTCATCTTCTGAAGGATGAACGCGCTCACCTGGCTCGGGCTGTAATTCTTGCCGCCGGCCTTGACCCAGGCGTCGCCGTTCTTGGCATTGACGATTTCGTAAGGTACGAGCCCCATGTCCTTTTTGGTCATGGGGTCTTCGAAACGCCGGCCGATAAGCCGCTTGATGGCAAAAAGCGTGTTTTCCGGGTTCGTCACCCCTTGACGTTTGGCCGGCTGGCCCACGAGACGCTCTTCGGACTCCGTGAACGCGACCATGGACGGGGTCGTCCGCATGCCCTCGGCGTTCTCGATCACCTTGGCGTCCTTGCCGTCCATCAGGGCGACGCAGGAATTGGTGGTGCCAAGATCGATGCCGATCACCTTGCTCATCTAAGACTTCCCTCTTTCGCGGCGAGTTCCGGCGACCCACAAGAATCGCCTCCGCAACTCCCTCAATTCAAACTACAAACGAATGGGCGCCTCGCGCGGCGTTATATAGGATCGTATGGCACGGGGCGCAACCGGCGCCAGCAGATTACACGCCGCGCCGCGCGCGGGCCGATATCCGAAACGCCGCCGGTGGCCGTTGGCAACCGGCCTTGTCAATTGGTCGATGGGTTGATCATATCCGCGAGCTACAAGACGGACATCCCGGCCCTCTACGGGACGTGGTTCATGAATCGCCTCGACGCCGGGTTCTGCCACGTCGTCAATCCATACGGCGGCCCGCCGTTCGCCGTCTCGTTGCGGCCGGACGCCGTCGACGGGTTCGTCTTCTGGACCCGGAACCTGCGCCCCTTCACCGCCGCCCTCGCGGAGATCTCGTCGCGCGGCCACCCGTTCGTCGTCCAGATGACGATCACCGGATACCCGCGCGCGCTCGAGCGCTCGACCGTCGATCCCGCCGCGGCCGTGAGCGCGCTTCGCCGGCTTGCGCGGGCGTTCGGAGCCCGTGCCGCCGTGTGGCGTTACGACCCCATCGTGGTCACCTCGCTGACACCGGCAGCCCAGCACCGCGACCGATTCGCCGCGCTCGCGCGCTCGCTCGCCGGCTCTGTGGAAGAGGTCGTGGTCTCCTTCGTTCATCTCTACCGCAAGACCGCAGCCAACCTTGGCCGGGCGGCGCAAGAATCGGGTTTCGAATGGCGCGATCCCCCGACCGAGGAGAAGCGCGCGCTGATCCAGGACCTCGCCGCGATAGCCGACGAACACGCGATCGCGCTCACGGTCTGCGGCCAGCCCGAGCTGACCGGCGCCGGAATCGCGCAATCGCGTTGCATCGACGCGGCCCGCCTCGGCGAAGTGGCGGGACGGCCGTTGCGCGTCCGCGAACACGCACATCGCGGCACCTGCGCGTGCTGGGAATCGAAGGACATCGGGGCCTACGACAGCTGCCCGCAGGGATGCGCCTACTGCTACGCCGTCCGCCGGCCGGAACTCGCCGTCCGCCGCGCCTGCACGCACGATCCGGCGGGTGAGTTCCTGATCGCCCCGGATGTCCGGAAAGGCGGCACGCCCGCAGCGCCGACGCGGGCTGGTGCGGGTCCACTTAAGCGGATAACGATCTAGAGTTTTTCGTCCACCTGAGAGCCCGAGGACTTCTTCTTGCCCCGGGCGTCGACCTGTTTTTCATACGCTTTCGCAGGGCCCTTCGGGGTGGACTCGGCGCCCGACTCGTTGGCGGGTTGGGGCAGCGCCTCTTCCTCCGCCGGCGCGGGCGACGGCGGCGCTTCTCCTCCCTTGGCGACTCCCACCTTCGACGGGCGCA
>JASMAE010000377.1 GCA_030754475.1 Rhodospirillales bacterium | reverse complement strand
TGGCCCGGCTGGGCGAGAATCTCGCGACCATATTTGGCGTAGGTGTAGTTGCGGAAATCCGCGCCCTCGTCGACGAAGCGCTGGCCGTCTGCGTTGACCAGGATACCCAGCGTGTAGCTGTGCTTCTGGAAGCCGTCGCCGACGGCCAAGTCGCCGAATTCGGGCGCGTTGCGGTCCCACCCCACGGCGTGGCATCCGGACCAGTTGCCGTAGGGCGCGGCGCCGATATCGAGCGCCATGCGGATGCCGTCGCCGGTGTTGAAGCGGGTGCCGCGGACTTTGGCAAGTTCCCAGCCGGGTCCGAGATAGCGGGTGCGCCATTCGGGATTGGCCTCGAAGCCGCCGCACGCAAGAATCACCGATTTGGCGGTGACGCGGCGCATCTCGCCCCCTTGCCTGACGTTGACGCCGACGACGTTGACGTCGTCGTAGACGAGCGACTTCACGTTGGCGCCGCAGACGACTTCGATACCGGCGCGTTCGGCGGCCTGCATCAGCGCCTCGATCAGTCCCGGACCGCCGCCCGCCGACTCGACCGTGAGCCCGCCGAAGAAGGTGAACCGGCCGTCGATCTTGTACGCCTGGCGGCCGTAAATGGGGACGAAGCGCACGCCTTGGTCGCGCATCCACAACATGGTCTCGCGGCTATTGCGCACCATGACTTCGACCAAGTCGGCGTCGCAGCGGTACTGGGTGACGCGGAACATGTCGTCGAAGTATTCTTCGGCGGTGTAGGTGCCGAAATCGGAGATCGCGATCTCTTCTTCCGAGAGGTCCGGCATGTAAGCGCGAAGGTCGTCCAGCCCGTCGTAGACGCAGCGGATGGCGCCGGCGGTGAAACGGGTGTTGCCGCCCATCTCGGCCTCCGGCGCGCGTTCGAAGACGACGACGCTGGCACCGCTCTCGCGGGCCGCAAGAGCCGCGCAAAAGGCGGCGTTGCCGGCGCCGATCACCGCCACATCACAGGTTATGTCCGCCATGGCCCGCTCTCCCGTTTTGTTTTCTCGAATGCGCGTCGATCCGCGTCGGGCGCCTCAGTATACCAAACCGCCCCTCATCTCCGGATTGCGCGCCCGCTGGTCATCGGCGCGAAGATCGACCCCGCCCAGTACGCCGCGCAGTTCTAACGGACTGGCAAATGCTCGGACTTCGGGGTGCGGTGTTGGCACGCACGGGTCGGCTTCGATCCGGATGATCGAAGTCGGCATCTGATCAAGAAAACGGCGGGGCTTCGATCGTCACGAAGCGAAGCCCCGCTGAACCGTCGCCGGGAAGTTGCCGTCTCTCCCCCTACGCCACGTCTTCGAGCCACTCGATCGAGCAGCCGATGCTGACGGTCTGCGCTTCGGGTCCCTTGCCGGTTTCGGCGACAAGCTTCATCGCCTCAAAAAGCTCGCGCCGGGCGCCCGGCCTTATCGGATCTTGCCCGGCTTCGTCGATCCGGCCGCGGTACTGCAGTTCACGGTCGGCGTTGAACCCGAAGAAGTCGGGCGTGCAGACGGCGCCGTAGGCCTTGGCCACCTCTTGGCTCTCGTCGTAGAGGTAGGGAAAGGTGTAGCCCTCGGCCTTGGCCACCTCGACCATTTTCTCGAAGGTGTCCTCGGGGTAGTTGTGCGGATGGTTGCACATGATCGCCGCAAATCCGACGCCGATCGCCGCCAGGTCGTTGGCGTCGCACACCAGGCGGTCGTGGATCGCCTTGACGTACGGGCAGTGGTTGCAGATGAAGGCGATCATGATGCCCTTGGGGCCGCTGACGTCGGCCAGCGTATAGGTCTTGCCGTCGGTGGCCGGCAGCGTGAAATCGACCGCCTTCCAGCCGAAGTCGCAAGTTCCTGCTTGGGTAAGGGGCATGGGTCCTCGCTTTCGTTTTCGGGTTCTTACAGGTTGAAGATCACCAACCGCTCGTCGGTCATGTCGCGGATGGCGTAACGCGGGCCCTCGCGGCTTAGGCCACTGTCCTTGATGCCGCCGTAGGCCATCTGGTCGATGCGCCAGGTGGACGGCCCGTCGATCACGACGCCGCCCATCCGGATCTCGCGGATCGCCCGGAAGCCCACTTCCAAGGATTTGGTAAAGATGCCGCAGTGGAGGCCGAAACGGCTCTTGTTGACGGTCGCGAAGACGTCGTCCAGCGACGCATAGGGGGTTAGGTTGACGACCGGCCCGAAGATCTCCTCGCAGACCACCTTCATCTCGGGCTTGACGCCCGTCAGCACGGTAGGCTGGAACAGCGCGCCTTCGCGCGTACCCCCGATCTCGACCACAGCGCCGCCGGCGACGGCTTCAGCCACCCATTCGGTGACCCGGGCCGCCGTCGGCTCGTCAATCAGGGTGCCGACCTCGGTTGCGGGGTCGAGGGGATCGCCCACCTTGATGGCCCGCACCAGCTCCAAAAGCTTGGTCTTGAAGGCCTCGAACACGTCGTCGTGCACGTAGATGGTCTGCACCGAGATGCAGCTCTGGCCAGCGTTCTTCATGGCGTTGCGCGCGCACAAGGATGCCGCCTTGTCGAGATCGGCGTCCGCGTGGACGATGTTGGGACCGTTGCCGCCGAGCTCGAGCGCGACTCGGCGCATGCCGCTCTGGGCTTTGATCTGGGCGCCGGCGCGGTTGGAGCCGGTAAAGGTGATGAAATCGACCCTGGGGTCGGCGACCAAGGCCGGGCCCGCCTTATCCCCATAGACCACGTTCAGCGCCCCCGGTGGCATGCCGGCGTCGACGAACAACTCGACCAGCTTGTGGACGGTCAAGGGCGCCTGGGGCGGCGGCTTCAACACGATCGCGTTTCCGGCCGCGAACGAAGGCGCAATCTTGTGGAGCGCCAAATTGAACGGCGCGTTGAAGGGCGTGATGCCGGCGACGACGCCGACCGGAAAGCGCAGCAACATGGCGATCTTGCCGGCGCCCTGCGGCGCCGAATCAAGGGGCATGTGTTCGCCTTGGATCTTTATCGCCTCATCCGCCGAAAGGCTTGCGGTGTCCTTCGACCGCGTGACCTCGATCCGCATTTCGCTGATCGCCTTGCCGGTCTCGCGGGTGCCGATCTCGGCGATCTCGTCGGCGCGGCCGTCCATCATGTCATGGACTCGGCGCAGCAGCGCCGCGCGCTCGTAAGGGGGAATCGCGGCGACCACCGCCTTGGCCTCGACCGCGGCCAAGACCGCGTCGGCCACGTCTGTCTCGGACGATCGCGGCGCGCGCGCCACCACTTCGTTGCGATAGGGGTCGATCACGTCGTAGGTCTCGGCGCCTTCGCGCCAATCGCCCCCGATGAGCATTTTCACGGTGGGGACGTCCTGGGCGGCGCGGCTCCGCGCCGACGCGGCGGTATCCGGCATTGAAAATCCTCCTCAGGCCCGGCCGTGACCGTGTTTGTTCGATTTGTTTGGGGGCCGGGGCCTTTGCCTGCGCGCCCGCGCCACACCATTCGGCGCGCGCGGTGAGGCCGGCATCGATGCCCGGCGCACAGGTTCGCGGTATATCGCATTCGCCCCAGGCCGGCAAGCCGATCCCGGGGGCGCTTCGGGCGGTCTTCGATGGACTCGTTCCAATTCGCAAGGCCTGCTAAGTAGGGACCGACGAACGGTTTCGATGCGCGAAACCGGCTGGTACCAATTGCCCTGGAACGGAGATGTACTTCGACCACCGGCTCTGGGCGCTGACGCGGGGCGTCCGGCTTCGAATGGCCGTATCGGCGTGCGTGGGACTGGTCGCGACCGCGGCCGGAATCGCCCGGCTCGCGCTGCTGGCCTGGCTCCTCGCCATGGTGTTCCGGGGCGAGGCCGCGGGCACCATGATCTTCGCCTTCGCGGGCGTCGCCGCCGTCATGGTGGTGCGCGGCGCGCTTGAATTCTGGCGCACCGTGCTCGCCCACGAAACCGCGGCGCGCGTCCAGATGACGCTGCGCCAGCGCCTGTTCGACAAGGTCGTGGCGCTGGGTCCGGCGTATTTCGGCTTCGAGCGTACCGGCGACGTGATCACGACGCTGGTCGACGGGGTCGAGCACCTGGAAACGTACTTCGGCCAGTACATCCCGCAGTTGGTCGTCTCGGCCCTGACGCCGGTCGGGATCTTCGCGCTCGTCGCGTTCCTTGATCTGCCGGCGGCTTCGGTCCTGGCGGGCTTCGCGCTGTTCACGCTGTTCGCGCCCATGGTGTTCAATGGGTGGGATCAAAAGGGATCGGAGCGGCGGCAACGGGCCTATTCGGCGTTCGCGGCCGATTTCCTGGATTCGGTCCAGGGTCTGGCGACGCTCAAATCGTTCGGCCAGAGCGCGGCCCGTGGGCGCATCTTGGCCGAGCGCGCGCACGAGCTGTTCCGCTCCACCATGTGGGTGCTCGCCAGCAACACCGCGTCCCGCGGCATCACCGATTTCGGAATCGCCATAGGCGCCGCGGCGACACTGGGACTGGGGGCCTGGCGCGTGAGTGCCGGCCTCATGAGCATCGAGGCGCTGCTGGTCATCCTGATGCTGGGGATCGAGGTCTTCCGGCCGCTTCGCGATCTCCGCATGATCCTGCACGAAGGGATGCTCGGCCAGGCGGCGGCGATCAGCGTGACCAGGATCCTCGATGCGCGGCCGACAATCCCCGACACCGATGGGCCGCGCGCGGGCGCCGTGGCGCTTCCGCCGACGGTGGCGTTCGAGGACGTAGTCTTTTCCTATCCCGGTGGCCGCCGCCCCGCCCACGACCGGCTGAGCTTCCGCGCCGAGAAAGGCGAGCGGATCGGGATCGTCGGGCCTTCGGGCTCGGGCAAGTCAACGATTGTGCGGTTGCTGCTGCGGCTATACGACGCCGACGAAGGACGGGTCCTGGTGGGGGGGCGCGACGTCAAGGAACTAGGCCTCGCCGCGGTGCGCGAGCAGATGGCGGTCATGCACCAGGACACCTATCTGTTCCACGGCACCGTCGAAGACAACCTGCGCTTCGGCAATCCCGACGCCTCGCCGGCCCAACTCGAGGCCGCGGCGCGCGCCGCCAACGCGCACGCGTTCATCGCGGCTTTGCCCCAAGGCTATGACAGCGTCATCGGCGAAAGGGGGATCAAGCTCTCGGGCGGGCAGCGCCAACGGATCGCCATCGCGCGGGCAATTTTGCGCGACGCCCCCATCCTCATCCTCGACGAGGCGCTGTCGTCGGTGGACGCCGACAACGAAGCGGTGATTCTCACGGCCCTCGATCGGCTGATGGAAGGCCGCACCACGCTGATTTTCGCGCATCGGCTTTCCAGCGTCATCGGGGCCGACCGCATCCTGGTGCTGGACGACGGACGGATCGCGGAATCGGGGAACCACGCCCAGCTGTTGGCGCGCCGCGGCGCCTATTGGCGGCTGATGGCGGATCAGGCCGCGCACGCGGACGATCTGACCGAGCCCTACCTCGACGGTGGCGCGCCCGCGACGACCGCGGAGCCGGCTCCCGATCTTCCCGGTTACGACGAATCGATCCAGATGGAGCCGACGGATGCGATCCTGCGCGCAGACGGCATGGGATGGATGGGCGCGATCCGTGAGTTGATGCGCATGGTGGCGGCGTGGAAGGTGCGCTTGGTCGCCACCTTCGTCCTCGGCGTCGGCCGGGTGATCGCCCTGATCGGGGTCGGGGCGTTGAGCGCGCTGGTGGTCGCGGCGCTGAAGACGGGCGCGGCGTACGAGAGCCTTCTCGTCGGCCTCGCCATCGTCGCGCCGATGGCGGGGGTGCTGCACTGGTTTGAATCGTGGCTCGCCCACGATATGGCCTTCCGGTTGCTGGCCGAGATGCGGATCGCGCTGTTCCGTAAGCTCGACGAGCTCGCGCCCGCGTATCTGCTGCGCCGTCGGACCGGGGATCTGGTGGCGATGGCCACGGGTGATGTGGAGCGTGTCGAATACTTCTTCGCCCACACCATCGCGCCCGCCTTCGTGGCCGTCCTGGTCCCGGCCGCCGTCGCGCTTGTCCTGATCGTTTACGGCTGGCCCATGGCGCTGGCGCTGGCGCCGTTCCTGGTGCTCGTCGGATTCAGTCCGTTTGCGCTGCGCAATCGGATCGACCGGCTGGGCTCGCGCGCCCGTGAGGGATTGGGCGAGCTCAACGCGCACAGCACCGATACTATCCAGGGCCTGGTCGAGATCGTGGCGTTCCAGCGCAAGGAAGCGCGCGGCGCAGAGTTCGCCGAACGCGTCCGCCGCCATCACGCGCTTCGGCTTCCGTTTTTCCGCGATTTGGCGTTGCAGACGACCGTCCTCGAGGTCGCCACCGGTCTCGGCGGGCTTGCCGTCATCATCGCCGGCGCCCAGCTCGTCGGCGCGGGCGCCCTGGAGCGCGCAGTGCTCCCGCTGCTCACCCTGCTCGCCATGTCCGCTTTTCTGCCGATCTCGGAGATCGCGTTTGTTGGCCGCCAACTCGCCGATACGCTGGGCGCGACGCGGCGCCTTTATGCCGTGCAGGGCGAACGCGTGGACGTGACCGACGGACCCGGCGTCTCGAGGGCACGCGCCCCGGGCGGCGATGCGCTGGCGATGGAGGGAGTTGGCTTCGCGTACTACGGCGCCAAGCGCCGGGCCTTGGACGAGGTGTCCTTTTCCGTACCCTCGGGCGCGACGGTCGCCATCGTCGGCCCGTCGGGGGCCGGCAAGACGACCTGCGCCCACATGTTCATGCGCTTCTGGGACCCCGACGCCGGCGTCGTCAGGATGAATGGGGCCGATCTCAAACGCTACCGGCTTGACGAGTTGCGCCGCGAGATCGCGCTCGTGACCCAGGACACGTACCTTTTCAACGCGACGCTCAAGCACAACATCCTCATCGGTCGGCCGGGCGCGAGCGAGACAGACATCCGCGAGGCGATCGAGCGCGCGGCTCTCGCCGAGTTCGTCGCCGAGCTTCCAGACGGCTTAGACACCGGCGTCGGCGAGCGCGGGGTGCGGCTTTCGGGCGGCCAGCGCCAGCGCGTCGCCATCGCCCGCGCTTTCCTCAAGGATGCGCCCATCCTGATTCTCGACGAGGCCACCTCGCACCTGGACGCGGTCAACGAGCTTCTCGTCCACCAGGCGCTCGAGGCGCTCATGGCGCATCGCACCACCTTGATCATCGCCCACAGGCTGTCGACCGTGCGCAACGCTGAGCGGATCGTTGTCTTGAGCGAGGGCCGGCTCGTCGAGACCGGAAGTCACGCTGAGCTGCTCACCGGCGGCGGGGCGTATGCGCGCCTGGTGGCCCGCCAGCTTGCCTCGGCCGTCGATCCGGCCGCCGAGTAGCGCGGCGCGAGGGCACCCCGCCCCCTCTCGTTCAGAGGTAATCGGCGATCCAGCGAAGGCTTTCCACGGTGTCCGCCTTCGGCGTGTACTCGCACCCCACCCAGCCGGTGTAGCCGGAGCTATCGATCATCTCGAAGAGGAAGGGATAGTTGATCTCGCCGGTTCCGGGCTCGTGGCGGCCGGGCACGTCGGCGATCTGGACATGGCCGATCACGTCGAGGGATTCGGCGAAGAACGCGGCCAGATTCCCCTCCATGATCTGGGCGTGATAGAAGTCGAAGTCGAGACGCACGTGCGTCTCGTTCATCTCGCGGACCAGTCGCGCCGCTTCGCTCGGACGGTTCAGGAAGTACCCAGGCGCGTCGATCTTGGTGTTGATGGCCTCGATCAGGGCCGTGATCCCGTGCTCGCCAAGCATGCGGCCCGCATGGCGGATGTTCTCGACATAGATGTCCAGCACCGCGTCCCGGTCGTGTCCCGGCGGCACCAGCCCGGCGACGACGTGAACGCGGGGTGCTTCGAGCGCGCGCGCGTATTCGAGCGCGAGCCCGATCGAGTCCTCGAATTCGCTTCGCCGGTCGGGATCGCAAGCCAACCCGCGGTCGCCCTCGCGATTCCCGCGTGGCGAATTGATCAGCACCTGTTCGAGGCGATGGGCGCGCAACTTATCGGCAAGCTCGGCCTTGTCGAACGCGTATGGGTAGGGGAACTCGATACCGCGAAATCCCGCGCCCGCCGCGGCCGCGATCCGGTCCGTGAACGGAAGCTCAGTGAAAAGAAAGCCGAGGTTGGCAGCGAACTTGGGCATGGTCTCACTTCCGGTTGCGGTATCGGGCTCAGGGCATTGGGCTCAGGGCGTCGGGCTCAGGGCATCGGGCGGGCTCTGATTGACCCCCGATCGGGTGTCCGGCAGAATGGTTTTTGGATTGAAAAACGCTCCGAGACAACCCGGTTTCGCACTGGGCGCGTAGGATCGGGCGCATAGGGGAGAAGCGGGTGATATGGTCGAGCTCAAAGGATTGATCTGCGCGCTCGTCAACCCGTTCGACGACGATCAATCGTTGGACGAGGACGGCTACCGCACACTCGTCAACCTCGCCATCGAAGACGGGATCCAGGG
>JASMAE010000376.1 GCA_030754475.1 Rhodospirillales bacterium | reverse complement strand
ACAAGACATTGCGCGGCCCACGCGGCGGCATGATCCTGACCAACGACCCCGAGCTTGCGAAACGAATCAATTCCGCGGTCTTTCCCGGCCTTCAGGGCGGTCCTCTGATGCACGTCATCGCCGCCAAGGCGGTCGCCCTTGGAGAGGCACTGAGGGTCGAGTTCCAGGCGTACGCGAAATCGGTCGTCGACAACGCCAAGGTCCTCGCCGGCGTCCTCGCCGAGGACGGTTTCGAGATCGTCTCGGGTGGCACCGACACCCACCTCATGCTCGTCGATTTGAGGCCCAAGGGCGTTACGGGCAGGGACGCCGAGGCGTCGTTGGAAAGAGCGGCGATCACCTGCAACAAGAACGCGATTCCGTTCGATCCCGAGAAACCGACCGTGACCTCGGGCCTGCGTCTCGGAACCCCGGCGGCAACGACGCGCGGATTCGGGCCCGCCGAGTTCCGCGAAGTGGGGAAACTGATCGCCGAGACGCTGTCCGGCCTCGCCCGGAACCGTGACGGAAACGGTACGGTCGAAGACGCGGTTCGCGCCAAGGTGGCGACGCTTTGCGGGCACTTTCCCGTCTACGCCGGGATGTGACGGACGAACCCCGAGTCAGAGGTTTTTTCCCATGCGATGTCCCTATTGCGGCGATGACGAAACCCAGGTGAAGGACTCGCGTCCCACCGAGGAGAACGCGTCGATTCGCCGGCGCCGTTTCTGCCCCGCCTGCGGCTCTCGGTTCACGACATTCGAACGGATCCAGCTTCGCGAGCTCACAGTGATCAAGAAGGAATCCGAGAAGGTTCCATTCGACCGCGAGAAGCTGACCCGCTCGCTGATGATTGCGCTTCGCAAACGACCGGTGGAGCCCGAAAGGATCGAACGGATCGTCAATGGGATCCAGCGACGCCTGGAGAGCCTCGGCGAACCCGAGATCCCGACCAAGGTCATCGGCGAGATGGTCATGGAGGTGCTCGCCGACCTCGATCCAGTGGCCTACGTGCGCTTCGCCTCCGTCTACCGGAATTTTCGCGAAGCCAAGGATTTCGAGGAATTCGTTGAACAGCTCGGTGACGACGAAGCCGTCCCCCAGTGATGTCCACCACATGCGGGCCGCGCTGGCCCTTGCGCGTCGGGGACTGGGTAACGCGTGGCCCAACCCCGCCGTGGGCTGTATCTTGGTGGCCCCGCCCGAAGCGGGCGGCCACGTGGTGGGGCGGGGCTGGACGCAGCCGGGGGGCCGGCCACACGCAGAGACCGAAGCGCTTCGCCGCGCCGGCGCGCGGGCAGTGGGCGCGACCGCTTATTTGAGCCTCGAGCCATGCTGCCATCACGGCGAGACGCCGCCATGCGCCGAAGCACTGGTTGCGGCCGGAATCCGCCGCGCCTTGGTGGCGCTTGTGGACCCCGACCCGCGGGTGGCGGGCGCCGGAATATCCGGCCTCGAGGCGGCCGGGATCGAAGTGGTGTCGGGGGTCTGCGACGACGAGGCTCGGATCGTCAACGAAGGCTACATCCTACGCGAAACGGCCGCGCGCCCACTGATAACCTTGAAGCTCGCGTCCAGCCTCGACGGCCGGATCGCCGCTCGTAGCGGCGACAGCCGTTGGATCACGGGCGCGCCAGCCCGCGCCGCCGCGCACGCCTTGCGCGCGTCCTTCGATGCGGTCGTCATCGGCAGCGGTACCGCGCTCGCGGATGATCCGCGACTGACGTGCCGGTTGCCGGGCATGGAAGAACGATCGCCGGTGCGCATCGTTCTCGACGGACGCCTGCGCCTACCGCCGGACTGCCACCTCGTCGCCGAGGCGCGTCGATTTCCGACATGGCTGGTGACGATCGCCGGTTACGCGGCCGAGCGCACGCGCGTTTACCGCGACGCCGGGCTCGAAGTCATCGAGTCGCCGGCCACCGACGGCTCGCCCGATCTCACCTTCACGGTGCGGGAGTTTGCTGACCGCGGCTTGACCCGGGTGCTGGTGGAAGGGGGCGGCACGCTGGCGGCATCCTTCTTGCGTGCGGGCCTTGTGGACCGCGTTGCCTGGTTCCGCGCGCCGCGTATGATCGGAGGAGACGGCGTGGCCGCGGCCGGACCCATCGGGATCGAGCGGGTCGGGGACGCTCCGCGGTTCGTACGCACGTTTCTCGCCGGCATCGAACCGGACGTCGTCGAGCACTACCGGCACGAAACCTGAGGCGGACGGAATGTTCACCGGGATCGTCACCGAGATTGGAGAGGTTCGCGCTATTGCCGACCGCGCCGACGGACGCATCGAGATCACGACCGGGATGGATACGGCCGAGATCGCCATCGGCGCCTCGATCTCGTGTTCGGGCGCGTGCCTCAGCGTCATCGACAAGGCGCCAGGGTGGTTTGCGGTAGCCGCGTCCGCCGAGACCCGCGCGAAGACCACACTGGCCGAATGGACCACGGGCACGCGCGTCAACCTGGAACGTCCGCTCAAGGCCGGCGACGAACTGGGCGGGCACATCGTGCTTGGCCACGTCGATGGGATAGCAAAGGTGACCGCGGCGGCGCTCGTGAACGATTCGCTTCGCCTCGAGCTCGAATCGCCGGCCGAGCTCGCCCGCTTTATCGCGCCCAAGGGCTCGGTGGCGATCGACGGCGTTTCGATGACCGTGAATACGGTCGATGGCCGCCTCTTTGGCGTCAACGTCATTGCCCATACGCGCGCCGCCACCATGCTCGGCACGCGCGCCGTGGGCGACGCGGTCAATTTGGAAATCGACCTTCTGGCGCGTTATCTTGCGCGACTTATCGAGGAAAAAACGTGAACAGGCACGAACACCTCTCGTCGATCGAAGAGATCATCGAGCAGGCCCGCAACGGGCGGATGTTCGTCCTCGTCGACGACGAGGGCCGCGAGAACGAGGGCGACCTCGTCATCGCCGCCCAGATGGCGACGCCGGACGCCATCAACTTCATGGCCAAGAACGGTCGCGGCCTCGTGTGCCTAGCGCTCACCTCCGACCGGGTTAGCGCGTTGGGGTTGCCGCCGATGACCCGGCGCAACGCCTCGCGCCACAGGACGGCGTTCACGGTTTCCATCGAAGCCCGCGAAGGCGTCAGCACCGGCATATCGGCGGGCGACCGCGCCCGCACGATCGCGGTCGCGACCGATCCGAGCAAGGGCAAGGACGACCTCGTGATGCCGGGCCACGTATTTCCGCTGGAGGCGCGCGACGGCGGCGTCCTGGTGCGCGCCGGGCACACCGAAGCGGCGGTCGACATAGCGCGCCTCGCGGGCCTCAACCCGTCGGGCGTGATCTGCGAGGTCATGAACGACGACGGGACCATGGCCCGCATGCCCGATCTCGTCGCGTTCGCGCGCCGCCACGGTGTCAAGCTCGGGGCGATCGCCGACCTCATCGCCTATCGCCTCAGCCACGACCGGATCGTCGAGCCGCTGGTGTCATCCACTTTCGACAGCGCCTACGGCGGCACACTCCGAATGGTTGTCTACGTCAACAAAGTGGCTTATGCCGAACATGTCGCCCTCGTGAAGGGCGACATCACCACGGACGAACCCGTCCTGGTGCGTATGCACGCGTTCGACGTGCTTGAGGACGTGCTCGGAAACCGCGCGTCGGGAAAGGCCCACGAGCTGCACACCGCCATGCGCATGATCGGAGAGCACGGCCGCGGGGTCGTGGTCGTAATCCGCGAGCCGCGGCCCACGAGCCTCTCGGACGGGGTGCGTGTTACGGCCGGAAACGGGAAACCGAACGGACGGGCGAACAGCGAGCTTCGGGACTACGGCGTCGGCGCGCAGATTTTGCGCGATCTCGGAGTCCGCGATATGATCCTT